>JAZDIE010000208.1:0-2685 GCA_043805295.1 Pseudomonadota bacterium | reverse complement strand
GGGGATGAGGATTGTATATGACCGGAAATCTCTCATGGAGTTTGCCGCTGAGGCGATACAGATATCTCCTGAGCATCCTGTGCTGATCGATCATTTTCTGGAGGATGCTATAGAGATAGACGTGGATGCAGTATCAGACGGAATTGATACCATTATTTGCGGGATAATGGAGCATATTGAGGAGGCAGGCATTCATTCGGGAGACTCCGCGTGCGTCCTTCCGCCCCACACCCTTAAAAAGTCCATGATAAGGCTCCTTTCCGAAAGCACCCGAGCCATGGCAAAAGAGCTTGATGTTATAGGCTTGATGAATGTACAGTATGCAATAAAAGACGATCAACTATTTATTCTGGAAGTAAATCCAAGGGCGTCCCGCACAATTCCGTTCGTCTCCAAGGCAACCGGCATATCTTTTGCCAAGATCGCAACAAAGGCAATGCTCGGCAAAAAGTTAAAAGACATGGGGGTTACGCAGGAAATAATCCCTAATCATATATCTGTAAAAGAATCGGTCTTCCCTTTTGACAGATTCCCAGGGGTTGACACATTGCTCGGCCCTGAAATGAAATCAACAGGAGAGGTAATGGGAATTGATATTGATTTCGGGGCAGCCTATGCAAAATCGCAACTTGCGACAGGCCAGAAAATTCCTTTATCCGGCAAGGTCTTTATAAGCGTGCGCGACCATGACCAAAACAACATCTGCAAAGTAGCGAAACGTTTTATTGACATGGGTTTTTCCATACTAGCCACAAGAGGCACGGCCAAGGTCTTAAATGAGCACGGCGTCACTGCTGAGACAGTAAAAAAAGTATCTGAAGGAAGGCCGCACGTGGTGGACCATATAAAAAATGGCGATATACAACTCGCTATCAACACATCACTTGGGAAAGGGCCTGCCCGTGACGGCTATCAGATCAGACGAGCGGTGCTTGAACGTCATGTCCCGTATGTGACAACCGTTGCAGCGGCAATGGCAATGGCCTCAGCTATAGAGGCAATGCAAAAAAGCCGACTTTCCATCAACTCTCTTCAGGAATACCATAACCACTAAAGCTATCAGACTGAAAGAACAAAATAATGAATGCCTTATTAGTCTACCCTGAGTTTCCGGACACGTTCTGGAGCTTCAAGCATGCGCTAAATTTTATCCAAAAGCGCGCTTCCCTGCCGCCGCTGGGGCTACTCACGTTGGGCGCAATGTTGCCTAAAGAATGGGACAAACGTCTCGTTGACACAAACGTGACAAGGCTTAAGAAAAGAGACCTTGACTGGGCTGATATTGTGTTTATCGGCGGCATGGTTGTGCAAAGAGATTCATCGCATAAGATTATTGCACAGTGTAAAGAAGCCGGACTTAAGGTAGTCGCTGGCGGTCCGCTCTTTACAAGCGAATACGAGGATTTCCCTGACGTAGATCACTTTGTCTTAAACGAGGCAGAGCTAACGCTTCCTCTTTTTCTTGCTGATCTAAAATCCAATTGCGCCAAACGAGTCTACAAGACACAAGAGGTTTGCGATATCAGGAAAACCACGGCTCCTATGTGGGAGCTTGCCAATTTTAAGCGGTACGCCTCGATGAGCATCCAATTTTGCCGCGGCTGCCCGTTTGACTGCGAGTTCTGCAATGTCACAGCGTTATTTGGCCGACAGCCGCGTATCAAGACAGCCGTCCAGATCATTACCGAATTAGACAGCCTCTATAACCTTGGCTGGAGGGGACAGATATTCTTTGTAGACGATAATTTCATAGGAAACAAAAAGTATGTAAAGGACGTGCTCTTACCTGCCCTTATTGAATGGCGAAAAGACAAAAAAGGCATGCCATTCTATACAGAGGCGTCCATCAATCTGGCTGACGATGAAGAGTTAATGAAGATGATGGTGGAGGCAGGGTTTGACACAGTGTTTATTGGCATTGAGACACCGGACGAAAAAGGCCTTGCCGAGTGCAATAAAAAGCAAAACAAAAACAGGGATTTAATCGACAGTGTAAGGCGTATCCAGCGAATCGGGTTACAAGTGCAAGGTGGCTTTATTGTAGGGTTTGACAGCGATACGCAGTCCATATTCCAAAAGCAAATCGATTTTATCCAGGAAAGTGGAATCGTAACAGCGATGGTAGGCATGCTCCAGGCCCCTGCCGGAACTAAGCTTTATAAACGGCTAAAGGCAGAGGGTCGGTTGATAGGACATATGTCAGGAAACAACGCAGATGGGACAACTAATATAATACCTAACATGGGCTTCGACGCCCTGCAAAAAGGATATAAAAATTTAATAGGCCAGATTTATTCGCACAAGCGATACTATCAGCGCGTAAAGGTCTTTCTCCAAAACTATGAACCGCCAAAAATTGAACAGCCGCTTACTTTTCAGCGATTACTAGCGTTTTTTCGTTCCAATATCCGCCTGGGAATCATAGGGAGACAACGCTTTCATTACTGGAAGCTCTTATTATGGACGCTTGTCCGGCGCCCTCAGTTGTTCCCCATGGCAATCACACTATCTATCTACGGTCATCACTTTGACAAGATCTGCCGCCTCTACATCTTATAAAAATTTGTATTCTCACACAGAGCCACAAAGATCACAAAGGACTTTGTGCCTCTGTGTCTTTGTGTGAGATTTTAAAAAACAGAAACCCTGATGGTATAATGCCACCAGGGTTTCTGTAATAGAGTA
>JAZDIE010000207.1:0-8289 GCA_043805295.1 Pseudomonadota bacterium | reverse complement strand
ACAAAAAAGTAACACAGAACAAAACGTGACCATTTTTGTGCCAATAAGTGCCAAATGAACGTTAGAATATGAAGTTTTTTGACTAATTTTCGTGATTTTTATGGCACATTTGCTTCTCAATTCAGCATTAAAACAAAATTTAACTTTTTTGTATTGCACCCGTATAATGTTTCTCCCCCTTTACTATTGACGTAATATAGCGGCGGTGTTACCAAAAAAGATAAAGAATAAAGACAACTATTCAGGTGGATAGATAGCCTTTTAGCCTAACCATCTAAATAGTTACAAGGAAGGATTAAATGAGAACTGAAATTGTACATAGTGGCGCGGGTGAGCTAACATATGAGATCCGGGCTATCGTCTCAATAGCAGAAAGAATGCAGCAGCTTGGTATAAAGATCAATATGGAAAACATAGGGGATCCTGTTGCAAAGGGAGAAAAAATACCGTTGTGGATGAAAGAGATCGTAGCTGGCCTGGCTATGGAAGACTGTTCATATGCGTATAGCCCCACGCGCGGACTTTTAGAAACGCGGGAATATCTTGCCACCCTAACTAACTGCCGTGGCGGCGCTCAAATCACTTCTGACGACATTATATTTTTTAACGGCCTGGGAGATGCTATAAACAAAGTATACGGACTCTTGCGGCGTACTGCGCGTGTCATAGGCCCCTCTCCGACTTATTCCACTCATTCCTCTGCTGAGGCGTCGCATGCCGAGGCGCATCCTGTTTGTTATAGGCTTGATCCCCATAATTTTTGGTATCCTGACTTGGATGACCTGCGAAAAAGGGTTAATTATAATCCTTCAGTAGCCGGCATGTTGATTATCAATCCTGATAACCCAACAGGCGCGGTATATCCAGAAGATATATTGCGTGAGATGATAAATATTGCCAGAGAAATGGACCTTTTTGTTATTTGCGATGAGGTCTACCAACATATCATATACAACGGCAAACAAACGCGTCCGCTTTCAGATATCATTGGCGATGTGCCTGCAATTTCCATGAAAGGTATCTCAAAGGAATTCCCCTGGCCTGGTTCCCGATGCGGATGGATCGAGGTGTACAATGGGGCAAAAGATTCTATGTTTGCACAATACGTTAAGAGCATACTGAACGCCAAAATGTTGGAGGTCTGCTCAACCACGCTTCCACAGAAGGCGATTCCCAGAATACTTGAACATCCCGAATATCCCAAATACCTGGAAGAACGAACACGGCGGTACGAAAGACTTTCAAACATTGCCTACCAGCGTCTTAAGAATATCCAAGGCGTGATGGTAAATCGTACAAACGGCGCGTTTTACATGAGTGTTGCATTTGAGGATGGCACATTAAATTCCAGGCAGACATTGCCTATTGATAACAAGGGCGTACTAGAGATGGTAGAGCAATTGGTTAGCGAGCCTGGAATTTCTCTGGATAAACGTTTTGTTTATTATTTATTGGGATCTGCGGGGATATGTGTAGTGCCTTTATCCTCTTTTAGCACTCAGATCCAGGGTTTTCGTATTACCTTGCTTGAACGTAACGAGGCTGAATTCAGGCGCATTTTTGACACTATTGCTTGCAGCATAGAAAGTTATCTGGCTTCGGCGTAACATAACCAAAGGCAAAGGAGAAGGATGAGATGATAGAATCTAACTATTTGCAGGATAAAGCGATTATAGATAAATTAAAACAGATAAATATTTTCAAGCCGTTCAATGATAGCGATCTGGAGGGGATGCTCAAGCTCAGCAAAATCAGGCAGTATAAACCTGGGGAGATGATTCTGCGGGAAGGAAACTACGATTGTTGGATATACTTTCTTATTTCCGGAGCTGTGCGTATAGTTAAAACAGAAAAAGAGATCGGTACGTTGCAGCGCAGGGGTGATGTGTTTGGTGAAATGAGCGTAATAGACGGTTCAGTCAGGTCTGCTTCTATATATGCAGTCAATGATGTGGTATGTCTTGCGACAGACGGCTCTTATATTGAAAGACTTTCAGGGAACGACAAGGTGTTGTTTTGTTATATTTTATTCAGAATATTTTCAGAGTTGCTGTCTGAGCGGCTCAGAGAAACCAGCCAGGATCTGGTAGAGGCAAGAGGAGAGATCTCGGAACTTAAAAAGAAGCTTTATCGATAAGTTCCTTTAGCGCCCGGTAATCGGTCTTTCCTGTTCCCAGGAGTGGTATCTTATCAAGTTTTATTACATGCCGGATATTGTGGATGGGGCTTAATCCTGCTTTCCTTATATATCTGTTTACTGTTGCGCGGTCTGTCTTTCTGATGGAAATAAGGATAATCTCAGGGGGTTCTCCTGATGTCGCCTCTATTGCAATGCCTAGACTGTCCTCACCATCTGCTTTTTCAAAATGCGGAATAATAGCATCCTCAATAGCTGGAAGCGATATCATTTCTCCTCCAAGTTTGATGAAGCGTTTCAGCCTGCCGCAAAAAACCAGATATCCGTTATCATCTTTCCTCACAATATCTCCGGTATTATACCATAGTTTTTTTTCGTATTCCACAAACGGAGACCCTGCGTCATGCTTTAGATAGCCGCTGAATACGCTCGGCCCCCGCACGATTAGTATTCCGCGCTGGTTTTTAATCGCCTCCCTGCCAGTATCAATATCCATTATACGATATTCAAAAGATGGGAGTACCTTGCCGATGGTGTGCGGCCTTGGGTCTCTGTCCGGGTTGACGGATATGATAGGCGAGCATTCCGTTACCCCGTAGCCTTCAAGCAGTTTGATAGTTGGGAAGCAATCGCCCGCCAGTTTGTATAGAGATTCAGGGCATTTTTCAGCTCCGCTGATAGCTAGTCTTAGCCTTTTTAGGTGATCAGGTTGGGAA
Source organism: Pseudomonadota bacterium (assembly GCA_043805295.1). GTDB lineage: Bacteria > Desulfobacterota > Desulfobacteria > Desulfobacterales. The sequence goes on along the minus strand of JAZDIE010000207.1, from coordinate 5,436 downwards.
GCAGTTAATATGCCGTTAAGAAAAGTGGGGGTGGCTGTGATTATGGTGACTTTATACGCATCAATAATCCGGCCAATAGTCGAGGCCTCGTTAGGGTTTGGATAATATACGGTCGGCAGCGCCATACAGAGCGGCATGACTGTTGTAACTGTGATGCCAAATGAGTGAAACATTGGAAGTATGCCGATTAGTCTGTCGTTTTCATGAATCGCGGCCATTTGAGGAATGTCCCTGATATTGGATAGAATGTTTACATGGGACAAAGGAACTGCCTTTGGAAAACTTTCCGAGCCGCTTGTAAAAAGTACGACCGCGGTGTCTTTTATATTGGCTTGTGATAGGCATGACCATGTAGTGTAGCTCTTTGCCAATGCTATTAGTTTCGCTCTTTTTCCCATGCATCTTTTGATGTCTTCAACATACGTAAAGCAATGGCAAACATTGGTGAAGTCAAACCCTTTGGAATTTAATGTTTTTACAAATTTATCTGCTGTGATTACATTTTTTATATTGAGCAGATTAAGTGAATGCAAAAAATTGCGTGTGCCTATAGTCCAGTTTACCATGACAGGGATTTTTCCGGCAAAGAGCGCTGATAGATAAAAGAGAACAGCGCCAACCGATGCTGGCAGCATGATTCCAATGTAATCGCCTTCTGTTTTTTCAATAACAGGCTTTAACGCAATGATCCCCCTGATCAGGTCTCGATAGGTCAGCGCTCCGCTTATCTGGTCTGCAATTACTACCCTGTCGGCTGATTTTTTTGCCTGATTCAGGAAAACCTCTGGGATTGTATTGCCAGGCGGCACGACAAGCATAGCGTTATTATGCAAGGATTTGTAAAAAGCTCCATTGAACCATTTTTTTTCAACTGGTTTGAGGATTGTTATATCAGACGCGATCCCTTTGCCGATTGATGCGAGCATAACATCCCCAACTGTTTTCAGCGACTCGGTATCGACCTGGGTAAAACCAAACTCTTTTTGAACCCATGCTATGATCTCTGCGATTGCAAGACTATCAAGTCCAAGGTCTTTGCTAAGCAGGTTGTCAGACGATATTGTTTCAATACCGCTGCATTCTTTGAGGTGTTGGAGGACAAAACGTCTGGTGGTGGGAGAGACAGCGTCTATCTTTGTTTCATGTAAAACAAATTCTGGTTCAGGGACTTCCCTTGCGTCTTCTTTTTTTCCACGGAGGTATGGCACGTATATATTACGCCATGCGTTCCTGTTAAAGAAGTCTTCCATGAAGCGATTTAAAGTTGTCCTATCGCCTGTTTTCGGAAAATCCTTTGCCTCATAAAATTCTATCGACACATGTCTTTTGGGCATGAAAAATATAGCGTTCAACAGGACATATTTTATCTTATTTTTCAGGTTTGGCATAAGTTCCGGCTGCTTTCCTTGCGCCCAGCTAAAACTGCTACCCCATAAGCCATTTTGCCTGACAAGCAGTATGCGGGTATCAGGACACTTCCTGATGATGTATTCCGCCGCGCTCCTTGCGCCTATTTCCTCACAATAGCCTCGCTTAAGATGTCCCGCAGGATAGAGCAGCAGATTGCCGTTGTTTTTCAGATGGTCAGCCGCTTTTGTAAGTATGCCACGCACTGCATGGGATGCTGCGCGGCCTTCTCTGGCGATAGCCGGAAGTGGTTGCGCTCCGAATCGTTTGCTGAACCATGAAATGAGCGGATTTTTTATTCTGAATTGGTCTGCAATGGTGTGAGGCGAGAAATCCTTGTAAAGGATGGATAAGAGGATTACAGGGTCTATAAGCGCGGGGTGGTTGGAAAGAAAGAGTATTTTTGATCGCCCTGCGGCGATAACCTCATCAAGTCCGTTTACTGTTATGCGATATCTGACTCTTAAGATCAGCCTGATGATAATGCTTAAAAATTTGTTTGCTATAAGCTCTTTTGACAAAATCCTTTATTTCTTTTTTTCTATCTTAACGGCATCTTCCAAATCTCCGCCAGTTGCCATTCCAGCCGCAGCCATGCTGTCTTCAAGGTTGTCCTGGAGTTTTTTAATGAAAGACCAAAAGCTCCCCATCTTATCCTTTTCGAAATAAGCTGAATCCAGGGCTGTAGTCGCTTCTTTTATCTTATCATCTCCAAATCCGGTGAGGAGAATTGTTTTGATCTCAGGATTGATCTCTTTTAATTTGGTTATTGTGACCAGACCATCCATCTCAGGCATTTTCCAGTCAACAACTGCTGCCTGCACATCATGTTTTAACGCGATTTCAAGCGCTTCTTTTCCGCTTGCAGCCAGCAATGGCTCAAAACCTTTAAGACGTATTCTCTCCGCAATGGAGTCTAAAAACTTTTTTTCATCGTCAACCAGAAGTATATTGATTATTTTTTTGGTCATGATGCGACTCCTTTTTTAATGGATTCGTAAAAAGTTCCAGGTGCAAGGCGCGCGAGTTGGGAAAGGATAAGGCGTACTTCCTGTACGTTGAATTCTTTCACGACGAAGCGCAACGCAGCAGATGAACTTTTTACAAAACCATTTTTTTAGTGGCCTCCTGATCCCAATATTCCGGAAGCGGCCAGAGACAAAACTAAAACCTCCATGATGCATATAGTAAAATATATCCAGTCTTTTCTTGAGTGATATCCTATCAAAAGGACAATATAGCAAACTATTGTCAACAGAGCGATCATGGCCATTCCGAGATAGTTCAGGAAATCGCCTTTATTTAACATGGTAGCCCAACCCCAGCCATGTGGTGAGTTTGTAATCTTCATGAACTCGTCTACGCCTTTATCCCAATTTTGTATGACTACTGATATATCCACATGTGGAGGAAGTATATTGGCCAGATATATAAAATATGTAATAGCCATCAAAAATATGCCACCCCATGCCCCAACAAACAATATGTTTGCATAGGTTATCTGTTCAGGCATTGGTTTAAGGCTGCTGTTTTGTTGAACGCTCATATTTTTAACATTCTCCTTTATCATTAATTGATGGACTTTCTACAAAGCCATCTACCCCATAATTCCCAGGCCAAGCCCTTTATCGATTGCCTTAAAACCGGCGAAAAACAGGACGCATATAACCATATAGCGAATGAATTTTGGCTTGGCAATAGTCAGAAGCTTAACTCCAATGAATGAGCCTAACATCAAGCCAATTATGGATGGAATTGCAATAATCGGAATGACACATCCTTTGTTCAGGTAAATCCAGGCCGCTGATGTATCGGTAATGGAAAGGAGAAATTTACTGGTGGCTACGGATATTTTCAATGGCGCGCCAAGCATAAGATTTAGCACCGGCACATTCGCCCAACCAGCGCCTAACCCGAACATCCCTGCCAGAAGACCTATGATGATAAACATTAAGAGCCCGGGCAATGTACGGTGTGTCTTCCACGCGACCTCTTCTTTAGAGGCCTCATCCAGATAAACACCATTGATGCCAAGGGCAAGACCAATTGCGTCTTGTTGTTTTACTACAGGCTTGTCGGTATTTTTAGAACAAAAAAGAAGTATGGAAATCCCCATTATAGTTGCGCCAAGGCATGTTTGTACGATATTGGGGTTTAATTTAGACAAATAGAGACCCATCATGGCACCTACAATGGAAGAGGCAGATGCGATCAGTGCGACAGGTATGGCAAGACGAAGGTTGGCGAGGTTACGGCGCAGCAACCCAGGGCCTGCTGCAAGCGCACCAGCCAAGGCCACCATCAAACCAGCGCCGCGAACAAAATCAATATGGAAAGGGAAGAATCCACCAACAAGGGGGACATAGAGCACGCCTCCGCCTACACCTGCAAGCACTGCGATAATACCGGTGAAGAAGCAAAAAACAAACAACATAAGGGGCCAGAACCACCATGGCTTATTTTCAAGGCCAGATGTTGTAATATCCTCAGCCGCTGCTGCTACCAGTGGATGGGAAAAAAGCAGAAGGATGATAAGTTTTAACGAAAAACCACATCTTGCCACGCGATTGGAAAACGACATCAGAACCATTCCCCACTTTCTTGTGTTGTTGCCCCTGCATTTTTTTGTAGGGGAGGACGCTTTAGATTTTCAAAGGACTTTAGGTTTGCTACTAATGTAGTATTTACATTAGAGCGAAAGTAGTTTAGGTTAAGATAAAGCAGAAGTCAATATTTATTATTGATGACTTTGTGAAAAGCCATCAATGAATTGGGATTATGGTAACAGTTTAGGTTTTTGAAAAACTGAGTGTTGCGCGCCACATGACACATGACCTGTTGAAATTCCCCTCTAACAAGAGGGGAATTAGAAAGAGATTGGAAAAGATTTAAGCATGCTTTTTCAAAAAGCTAAACTGTTACGGATTATGAAGATATTAATTGTAGACGACGAAAAAAAAATTGCTGATTTACTGGCTGAGAGGCTTAGTATTAGAGGCTTTGCAGCGCTTCCTGTCTATGACGGTCTATCTGCTTTAGATTTGTTGGCAACTGGAGATTTTGACGGTATGGTTTTGGATCTGCGCCTGCCGGATATTGATGGAATTGAAATTTTAAGACGGGTCTCAAAAAACTTGACTGATATGCGTGTTGTTATTCTTTCAGGGCACGGGAATGAAAAGGATTTTAAAACTTGTATCGAGCTTGGAGCTATAGCTTGTTTTAACAAGCCTGCTAATATAGCGCATCTCATAGATGCGCTTAGAATCAGGGATAAAGAATGATGAGATTTTTTCAGGATATCCTTGCCAACTTTAAACCAAGGTTTTGGGATACCAGAGCCTTTGCAAGCCAGGACGAAATTCTGTTCAACTATAAAAGGTTTTGGCTTTTGTTTGTTTTTTTGAGCGTTATGGGATCGCTTGTCCCTATGAGCATACTCTTTATATTCAGCTATAAGTTGGAGCATAAGGCCATCCGCAATGAAGACCTTTTGCGCACAACCCGTCTTATATCCAATACTACTCGAACAGTCACATTTTTTTTGGAAGAGCGCCTGGATGCCTTAAGGTTTGTAATCAAGGAAAAAAAGCTGGAAGACCTTAATGATCTTGATGAACTGTCAAATATTTTACAAAATCTTAAGATAGGATTTGGCGCCTTTGTAGATCTGGGAATTATAGATAGCTCAGGGGTGCAAATAAATTACGCCGGCGATTTTGATTTAAAAGGAAAACTATACAACGATCAGGAATGGTTTAAGGGTTGTGTGGAGTCAGGCTCTTATGTCAGCGATATATTCCTGGGTTATAGAGGTATTCCTCATATGATCATTGCCTTAAAATGGCCGCAGAATGCCTCAAACTATATTATACGCGCGACACTGGATATAGAAAAATTTACCCAAATCTTGTCTTCATTGGAAATAGGTGAGAGAAGCGATATCTTTCTCTGTAATCGTAAAGGAATTCTACAAACACCATCAAAATATTATGGCAAGCTTTTACAAAAAACAGGTATTCCTATCCC
>JAZDIE010000206.1:0-2158 GCA_043805295.1 Pseudomonadota bacterium | reverse complement strand
AAGAGCCTATTTCTACTATGGAGTCATTAACTAAACAGCTAAAAAAATACGAGGTAGGAAAAACTATTACTATTGAGATCGTGCGCAACAACCGCGTTAAAAAGCTGGATGTAATCTTGGAGGAAATACCCTAAGCCTCTTTAGTTAGCGCAGAGAGCTTTTCACCATCCAAATGGGGACGCCCATAAAATTATAATTTAGCATGATATCTGTTTTGCATGCCACGACGATCTCGCATTGACGCTCCTCATGCACTTCATCATATTATTATCAGGGGAATAGAACGGCGTAAAATATTGAAGCTTGCCCTGGAGAGGCTTCAATTCTTGGAAGACAAGAGTTGGATTGGCGGAATGTTGATTATGTGCTTGGATATTTTGGCGACGAGAGAGGCGTTGCCGTCAGACGCTATAATGATTATTTAGCCAAGGGAATATCACAAGGTCGTAGACCTTAGCTATAGTGCCGGTCAAATGACTTCATGCTGAAGCCATTTGATTAACTAATTGAAAACAATAAATATTGTAGCGCAAAATAGTATCAAGTCATGTGACCGGCACTATAGTTGGCGGAGGGATAATCAGAAGCGTAGGCGGCTTAGAAAGCGGCAAAGGGTCTTTACAGGGGTGGTGAGAAATTAAAGGGCGATGAGAGGATATTGGGATTAACCGCCACAGATATCGCCATGATGCTAGGCGTGTCACAGCCATCCATAAGTATTTCAGTAAAAAGAGGGGGGCAGATAGCAGAAAAAGAGGGTATATCGTTTCCGTGCAAGAGTTAACTTATAATTTTATGGGCGTCCCCATTTGTTCCCCAAAAGGATCAAAAAGCCCTTCCCGCAACCGTTCCACAGTCCGTCTTAGTTTAAAGTTGTCAGCATTTTCCAATAATTGGTCAAATTGGCTTTTATCCATCGGTTAGTTATCCCATCCGTGCTATAAATGTTCCCTTTTAATCGGTCAGGTGTAGCGTTAACCCGTTTTTTGTGCGCAAAACTCAAATAATTGGTTGATTACATCGCTACGGCAACATATTCTGCAAACGCAATATTTTCTGGGATTTGCATTTTATCTTCAATCAAGCCTTGTATATGCATCTGTACGGCCTCGTGCATATTGCGCTCCGTCTCTTCCCTTGTCTTGCCAGTAGCAACACAGCCAGGTAAATCAGGGCAATATGCCGAGTAATTGCCGTCTGCTTTTTCAATAACGATAAGGAAGCGATACATAATTACCTCGTTCTGGCTTTAGGTTCCCCCAGTTGGGCTTGTTTCAAAATACTATTAAGCGTGCCTGGCGCTAAATCATCACCCGGATGTCCTGCAATAGTCACACGTCCAGGTTTTGTGGAATGTCTATACTGTCTGTGGCTGCCTTTCGTGGTGATCAGATACCAACCATCGGCTTCAATGAGTTTAATAGCGTCGCGGACTTTCATAACTGAATTTTAATATACCAAAAATTTATGAACTCGTAAAAAGTCAAAAAAATAGTCGTTGCCCGACTTGATCGGGCAATCCAGACATTGTAACCAGTTTAATATACTGGATCCCCCTGTCAAGCAGTGGGATGACGAAAGGTGGTTTTCTGCTTTTTACGACTTCATCAAAATTATTTGTGCCCACAATATTGTTCCCCATTCCTTTTTTACATTACTCGTCTTGTGTCTTTAAATAGGTTAACAGTCATTATCATGTAATAATATCATGGAACAACAAGAAAAAACCATGCCTTGGAAGCATCATAAATATATACCTGAATCAGTGGCGCTATAATTACTTACTGCTTAAATACAACGCTTACGGATGTATCCTGGCAGGATCAGGCTCTTGTCGTCAGCGAGAATTCATGCCCCGTGATCAGTCACCTTTTTTGCCCACAATTCCCTCATAGTTTCAAGATTAATCTCATCATAGTCCGGCATGCCTTCACCCTTGGGTGTTTCAAGGATCTTAGGAATCAGTTCGAATCTGGGGTCATTCACAATAGCCGAGAAAGGGAAAATGCCGAGCATCCCTTTCCCAATGTGTTCATGGCGGTCACGCCGACTTCCCAATTCATGTTTTGAGTCGTTTATATGAATAAGCGAAAGCTTTTTAAGCCCAAGCAATTTGTCGAATTCATCAAAGGTTTTTTCGTACATTGCAGGGATTCGG
>JAZDIE010000205.1:0-16163 GCA_043805295.1 Pseudomonadota bacterium | reverse complement strand
CCTATAGTGGCAATTATGATGAAGTCGCTTTTTCAGTAGCTAAAAAAGAGGCGGGTTATATTTTAGGTGGATATAGAGAATTCATTGTCGATCATAATATTAAACATGAGCCATTGACAATAGAAACAAATAGCGAGGGTTATCAAATTAAAAAAACTAAAAATATCCCTGGTCATGGGAATCTTCCATTTGAGAGGGTCAGCTTAATTACCAACGATATAACCTATAATGCAATAGAGACAGCAACGGACAATTACAATCTTTATGTCAATTCTAATAATCAATATGAAAATCCTGCATGGCAAGAATGTCCATTGGATAGTTTTGTAAATTGGTTTGCAGGTCAGCTTTGTGATCAGGAAGCCTGCAAAACTGGCACATATAAAATTGCCTATGATCAAAGAAACAAAAAGACCCGCCAGTGGCTTCTAATAGAAAATGACGCCTTCTATATTAGCATAGATGATAATAACCTCTGGATGGGGCCTTATACAGAAGATGAAGCCAAAGGACTTATGAGAGGTGAAAATGTTAATGCAAATGTGATAAAAAGAGGGATAAGAATTTTTTATGATGGTTATGATTCTGTTGAGGCAGGATATTCTATTAAGCCTACTGACGATAATGGTTATATACTATCAGGTTCTATTGATAATATCTTGTTGTTAATTAAATTTGATTCCGACTGGAATATTGAGTGGTATAAGAAATTTACAGGCATTAGTAGTGATTATAAATCAATTCATAATGGTATCTATACTTATAGTTCTTCAATACCAATCCAGCAGACCACTGACGGAGGTTATATTATTGCAGCCGAAAAAAAAGGTGTGACATATATGGTGAATCCTACTACCTCTGATGAGGACTCAGATATTTGGATAATAAAACTTGATAGCAACGGGAAAGAAGTATGGAATAAAACTTATGATGGAGGCAATAAAGGTCATGATTATGTCTATGCGATTCAGCAAACCACCGATAGAGGTTATGTTATGGCAGGTTCTCGTAAATCTGGTGCATATGATTCAGATGATTACTCAGAGATATGGGTGCTAAAACTTAACGCAAATGGAGAAAAAGAACGGGAAAATTATCTTGATGGAGGTGCTAATCCTGGAGGTGTTAAGAGGGAAAGTCGTGCCTTTTCAATTCAGCAAACTAATGATGGAGGATATATTGTTGCAGGCAGATCTTATGCTAACGAAAGATATACTCCACTAGTGTTTAAGCTCAACGCAGACTTAACCATTGCAGGGCATTATAAAGCCCCCAATGATAATAATTGGATAGCCTACTCAGTGATAGAAGACACAACTGATGATAGCTATGTTGTTGCAGGAAGCAATGTTTTGTTAAAGCTTGACGAGAATTTGGAAATCAAGTGGATAAAAGATGCTTATAATGGGCGTTGTTTTGATAATATTGACTTGCATTCAGTTCAAAAGACCTTGGATGGTAATTATATCGTTGTAGGCAATGCTACGTATACTTTTGGGCCTTATGGATACTGGAGTACAAGTGGAATAAACTTGTCAAAAGTTGATACAAATGGGAATATTATATGGTCAAGAACACCCAACTTCTTTTCATATAGTCGTCGTGAGGACGAGATAGTTCTTTCAATCCAGCAAGACAGCAACGGAAATTTTATAGGCACAGGTTATACAGGTTATTATATACCCAGGAATGGTGATGAATCAAATTATAATATGTTAATGTTTGAGCTTGATAATGAAGGCCGGAGATTTGAGCATATTCCTTTAATCAATGCCTATGTGCCTATCGAGGAATTTAGACCTTTTCAATTGTATAACCCATATGACATGCTGGAAGATCACAAGGAAACCTGGATTAAAACAGCGATACATGGAGGAATACTTTACTTGCATAGATTATCTGATAATGCTTGGACTACTTATTATGACTTAAGCCAAAATAAATCGTGCTGGATAGACTGGTTTGTAGGGCATACCTCTGACGATCCTAGTCAGCATTATATGCTTGCCTATGATTATAGAAGCCAGAAATTGCGTTTATGGCGTAAAGAAAATAATGACGATAACAAATATTATCTTTGTACTGACACAGAAAGATGGAAGGGATACTATTGTCAAAGTCCTATAACAAATCCGTCCGTAAAAGGTTTTGACTGGGAAGGCCCTTATACCAAAGCAACGGCCGAATTACTTATGCTACCCGTATTAGCTCCTCTAACCAATGCGCCAATTTCTAACGTATTCGCTGGCAATTTTGGAGGCTATCGGGCATGGACTCCGCAAGGGTTGCAGCAGGTGTATCCGTTTGTAGTTAATAATGCAAACTCTGGTGTACAGCTTGGCTTTAACTCAAAACCATGGCTAACATCATACAGCAGTTTTACTCCAGGACTTTCTTCATATGTTTTGCCTGGATCAGGCTATTCATCATATGATGGATTGTCAGGACTGACGTCATACGGTAGTGGGCCGCTTGGATTAGGACTCTCTTCTGTTTTGCCTGGGCTAACGTCATACAACAGCAGCAGCGGATATGGAGGTTTTACCAGCGGGCTGCTTGGATTAGGATTATTCTCTGGCAGTTCTCCATATAACATGTCTTCTTTTAGTAAGTTTTGGTAACAAAGGGGATGTGTTAAACTTTAGAGTTCCCCGAATATGTGTGTATTCGGGGAACTTTTTTTGCCTTCAATCTCTTCAAGCTGTCTGATTATTCCACAAACGATATAGAAGGCAACCGAAGTCTCTTGAGAAGGCTTTTATTCCTGAACAACAAGTTTTGAGGCATTGGCACTTACTTTAGATTCAGCGGATTTTTATTTAAAATACACTGGGAGGAAGTTGTTTTATGGAAAAAATCGCAGGCTTTATTAAAATAAAAAGCAGGGTTGGGATATTGTCCTTGTTGATGTTGTTTCTGATTATGTGTCCTAACCTGGGAGAAGCTGAAACGATCTATACTAATAACAACCCTAACGCAATACGCACAACCTCAATGTCAATGGCTCCGTTTGGTAATCTTCTGGGAATTGGAGGCTCTTCATGGTTGAGCAATCCGGTTTCAGTGTCTTCTGCCAGACTTTTCGATCCATTGGCTCAGATGCAAATGCAAATAGGGGTGACGCCATTTAATAGTGTTTTGGGAACAAGTCCATTTAGAACCCCTATGGATTTGTCTACAGTTGGTATAAATTTGAATGGTCTGGAAAGAAGCAGTCCTATGGTGATTAGTCAGAGCGCTCCTTTTTATAATGCCATAGATATTCAAGGCAACTCTCTTATGTTAAGCCTGATGCAGATGAGTGCCCTGCCTCAAGTGTTAAGAAGCAGCCCTATGGCGATTAGTCAGAGCGTTCCTTTTTATAATGCCATAGATATTCAGGGCAACCCATTAATGTTGAATATGAGCACTTTACCTGTAGTTCAAGCTCAAAAAGCCCTGATTGAGACTGAGGCCCAACGTAACGCTAACGCCAATCCATACTTTAAACCTGATGAAGCACTGATTGTCTTTAGACCCAATACTTCCTTTCAGGAAATTCAAGCTATTCATAGTACAATAGAAAATCAAATGCGAATCAAAACGGGAAATAACAATCTAATGATTAGACCAAATAGATTGCTGGGGCCTTCTGGCTATCCTTGTTGGCCAGGGGCAGGTACTCCTATGGCTCCGGTAATACCTAGATGGCCGATAATTAGCGGCGGAGGCTGCCTTATTGATCGTATAAGCACAAATGCGAATATTTTTAGCGTGATAAATGAGTACATGAGCCAGCAGCCTTTTGTGCTAAAAGCTGAGTTAAACTACTATGCAAAACCATCTGCAATACCAAATGATCCTGATTTTTATAAACAATGGAATATGGTAATTGATCCAGCTTATATCAACCTTGTTTTCCCGCCTCTTGTAGTTGGAGCTGATATAAATGCTGCTTTAGCTTGGGATCAAACTTACCTCGGAGTGCTTCTTACCCCAAAAACTGTCGCAGTTGTTGACACAGGTGTTTATACAGCACATCCAGACCTTGCCGCAAACATGGTTCCTGGCTGGAATCTCCTTACGCTTTCTTCAATCGTAGACGATCCCGAAGGTCATGGGACTGCTATCGCTGGCATAATCGGCGCTGTCGGGAACAATGGAATTGGTATTGCTGGTGTCAATTGGACAGCAGTAAGGATTATGCCCATTAAAGCCCTGTGGTCAACAAGTACAAATGCAGATGCTATAATGGGTGTGGAATACGCAATATTAAATGGCGCTAATATTATTAATTGTAGTTGGTATATAGATCTTACTGCAACAGCCGTAGAAATTCTTTCTCTTCAGGCAGAAATACAGAAAGCTGATTTAGCAGGCATTCTTGTTATTGTAGCCGCGGGAAACAACGCGACAAACTTGGATCTTAATCCTACCACATATTATCCTCAAAGCTATCTTGATCCTAACATTATCTGTGTAGCAGCTACAAGCGCCCAAAATCAGTTAGGAGTTCTTTCTAATTATGGGGCTACTATGGTAGATCTAGCTGCCCCGGAAGGTGTATATACTACATGGAGCCCTATAGCATTGACTGCCAACGGTCAATTATATTATGGGCAATATGGAACTTCCATTGCTGCACCCCATGTTGCAGGCGCGGCGGCATTAATTTGGGCAATGTTCCCAAATCTCAGACATTTGGATGTTAAGGCTGCTATAATGAATGGAGTAGAACCAAACCTTAGCCTTGTTGGTAAAACCGTTACCGGAGGTCAACTGGACGTTAATAATGCGTTAAATAACGCTAGAATTATATCAGCAACGTTACCCCCTGTTTTATAAGGAAAGGGTGAGAGGTAAGCTAAAAACTCCTTGTTTCCTTTTGGCCCAAGGATAGGGGAGGGGAGTATTCCATGTAACACAAGTCCGTGATTTTTGAAAAAGCAGGAGAGATCTTTTAAAACCTTGTCATGCTGTTCAGGGTTGCGCACTACTCCTCCCTTGCCCACTTCACCTTTGCCTACTTCAAACTGGGGTTTTATCAACGCAATCATATGACCGCTCTGCCTAATGAACGAAAAGACTTTTGGTATGACAATTTTAAGCGAGATAAACGAGACATCTATGACAGCAATATCAAAAGCAATAGAGAAGGAGTTATCTGCAAGATAGCGGATATTAGTCCGTTCAAGGACAGTCACCCTGGGGTCGTTTCTGATTTTCCAATGTAGCTGGCCATACCCCACATCCACACAAACCACAGAATGCGCCCCACGCTGGAGCAGACAATCAGTAAACCCTCCGGTGGACGCACCCACGTCAAGGCAGGATAGACCTGATATGTTTACCTGGAAATGATCCAGCGCTGCTTCCAGCTTTAGCCCGCCTCGGCTTACATATGGAAGGTTTTTATTGTGAATGGAGAGAGTAGACTCTTCTGAAATTTTGACGCCGGATTTGTCTGAAAGCTTTCCATCTACTTGTACTTGGCCTGCTAATATCAGCGCCTGCGCCTTCTGCCTGGTTTCAGCCAGTCCATGTTCTACAAGGAGTATGTCCAGGCGCTTTTTGGAAGTCATCTCAAATTGTAACTATCGACTTAGGTGTTTAGGCTGAAGACCGAAGTGGATTCGAGTAGTGGAATATCTTGGGGGGTATCTACTTCCGGAGAGTCATAAAGGGTTTCAACTAATTTAATGCGATGACCAAACTCAAGCGCTCTTAATTGTTCCAGTTTTTCGGTTTGTTCAAGCCTTCCCTCAGGCAGACTGCAAAAAGTATCCAGAAAGTGTTTTCTGTAAGCATATATCCCCAGATGCTTGAAGTATTCAACCCCAACTATATTGTCCCTGTTATATGGGATGGTTGAGCGGGAAAAGTATAAGGCATAGTTGTTGTGATCAAAAGTCGCCTTGACATGATTGGAATTGGATATTTCAGCTTTTTGAGAAATTTTGTAAATCAAGGTGCTCATCTCTTCTTGTTGGCTCTCAAGCAATGGGTTTACTACTTCTGCCAGACACCTGGGATCAAAGGCTGGCTGATCTCCTTGTATGTTGATCACTATATCATTGCCGTCCAGATTAAGCGCGCAAGCAGCCTCTGCCGCTCGGTCTGTGCCTGAGCGATGGCCAGGCTGAGTCATTAGGACATGACCTCCAAAATCTTTGACGCATTTATATATTTTGTCGTCGTCAGTAGCAACAACCACATCAGTTAAGATATCGGCTTTTCTGGCCCTTGAATAGACCCACCAGATCATCGGCTTTCCGAGAATGGGCATTAAAGGCTTACCTTCGAATCGCTTTGAACCATAACGGCAGGGGATAATGGCAACTATATTCATATTATTATATCGCCGCCTTTGCTTTTTGCACTGCCTTTGCAATTATATCCAGCCGTTCATCAGCAAGTTTTATTGGTATGGGATAGACCAAGAGTCTATCAAAGATAGATTCCGACTGCGGCAAGGCGTCCTGAGGATAGCGTACCCCTTTGAGCAGATGTTCCCATTTTGGATAGTAGTGCCAGAGGTTCTGCTTAAAATATATTGCGCCTCCGCCTGCGTCGCATAGCGCTTTGTTAAAACGTTGTGTAGACGCTGCCTTCGGAAGAAAAAACGCAAGAAATGTTGCGGTATCCCCTTGCGGGTCAACAATGGTTCTAAAGGTTATGCCATTTATTCCTTCAAGCAATGCCTTGATTGCAGCCTTGTTCTTTTTTTGAGCCTCAATGATAGAATCGAGCTTTGCAAGTTGAGCAAGCCCAATAGCCCCTTGTAATTCCATCATACGAAAATTGAACCCGTGGAATCTCCTGCCGTCCAGGCCCCTTTCAACATTTGGGTTATGTTCATGACCGTGGTCATGGAATTCAGCGCAATTAAGATAAAGCGTCTTGTCGTTTGTTATGATCATTCCACCTTCTCCGGTAGTGATTGTCTTGACCGGATCAAACGAAAAGGTTCCCATCTCGCCAAAGGTGCCAAGATATTTTCCGTTTATTCGCCCGCCGCATGACTGTGCAGTGTCTTCAATAACCGGCAACCCATGTTTCTTTGCTACAGCAACAATTTCTTGTATCCTGGCTTGCGCGCCAAGCATGTGCACAGGGATGATCGCGCGCGTCCGTTTTGTAATCTTATTTTCCAGGTCTTTTACGTCCATATTTAATGTTTCATCAACTTCCGTAAATATTGGAACACCCCCTGACTCTATGATCGATTCCCATGTGGCGACAAACGTAAACCCTTGGGTGATAACCTCGTCTCCGGATTTAATGCCAAGCGCCGCAAGCGCTACTCTTAACGCAGCCGTGCCTGAAGATACCGCCTGTGCGTGCGAAACGTTGCAATAATCAGCGAACCGCTTCTCGAATTCCGCTACCTTATAAACCCCTTTTCTCTGGGCTTTGAACTCATAGCGAAAAAGGACGCCGGTTTCGAGCACTTCCAATATTTCTTTTTTTTCTTCTTCTCCAAAGACTTCAAATCCGGGCATAATATAATCCTTCTATTTAAGACCTTCCCTGTTTCTGAGACACTCTGAATAGTTAAAAGGCTTGTTGATATATCCCAACCACTCCTTCTTTTGTAACAGCTCTTGGATTGTTAGCAATTGGGCGTGCGACCTTTAACGCCGCATCCGCCATTTGTTCAATAGAAGACGATGGTATTTGCAACTCAGACAACCGGTTAGGTATCCCTATCTCCTTGCGGAGCGCAAAAATCATATCTATCGCCTTGTCTGCTGATTCATACTGAGAAGTTGCAAGCATAAGTTGTGCAGTTCGGGCATATTTTCCCACACATCCAGTTATGTTGTACTGCATTATATACGGAAGCAGCACTGCGTTTGCAAGTCCATGAGGTATGCCGAACAACGCGCCAAGAGGATAAGCCAAGGCGTGACACGCGCCTACTCCGGCGCTTGCTAAAGCCATTCCTCCAAGCAGACTTCCCATTAACATCTCACGTCTGGCAACGCGATCATCCCCACTGACAAAGGCATTTTTTAGATTTTTTCCAATCAAGGCAATGGCTTTTTCAGCAACTAAATCGCTTAAAGGATTTGCCTGAAGAGAGGTATACGCCTCAAGCGCGTGAGTGAATGCATCCATTCCAGTGGCAGCGGTTATTGAAGGAGGCGCGGTTACGGTCAATTCAGGATCAAGCAGCGCTACGTCAGGGTAGAGGAACCTGCTATTAATTCCTCCTTTTGCCTTTTTTTCTCTCATTGTGAACACAGCGGTGAAGGTAACCTCGCTTCCTGTGCCTGCGGTTGTTGGAATGAGAATTGTTGGAAGCCCTGCCTTTGGCACTATCTCCAACCCGATATAGTCGGTCGCTTTTCCCTTGTTGGTTGCGAGCATTGCAATCGCCTTTGCCACATCAAGGCTGCTTCCGCCTCCTATGCCTATTACTAAATTGCATCCATGCCCTGCAAGTTCACGCGCGCCTTGATCCGCTATCTCCGGTTGAGGCTCAGGAGTGACTTGATCATATATGGCGTAAGGGATTCCCGCTTTTTCTAAAATAGTGGCAATACGTCCCTGCATACCGACATTCTTAAGTTCTTTGTCGATAACAATAAAAGGTTTAGCTCCAGACAACGCCTTTACCTCTTCGGCAAGCTGATCTATTGCCCCATCCCCGAATATAATTTTTTTTGCCCCTTGAAATGAAAAGACTTGAGGATTCATGTATAAAACTCCTATTTTTTTAGGGATTCGGAATACCAAGCGCAAAAATCGTATACGCCTTTGTAAAAATCTTTTTTATCCACAATCCCTACACAAGCATCCCAAACACCTTGTTTATATTCCTCTGATTCTTTGTCTTGTGAGGTATCATTATAGAACCTGGCAACTAACGCTTGGGCGATCTGAAAAGTCCGTTGCATTCTAAGGTCAATCGGATCCTTCGGCTGCTCAAATGGATCCCAGGCATCATACCCCTTCTTAAGAACACGCGCTTTCCCCCTTGTCGACATAGCGTCAAACAGCGCCTTTTTCCTTTGTTCTTCTTGAGAAATATACGACATAAATATCCATTATTAATAATAAAAAAGGCTTTGCACTGATGCAAAGCCTTTTTTATACAGCCAATTCAATTCTGATTAAACGCAACCGGTAGGCTTTGGAAGCCCTGCCATCTTGCAGGCACCTTTGCCTGGGCCTGACGGAAAGAGTTCATAGATATATTTTAGCTTGAACCCAGTCGCTTTAGAAAGAATACGCACCATAGGAGCAATTCCGTTTTTCTTGTAATAGTCTTGTAAGGTATTGATGACATCCCAGTGTTCCTTGGTAAGTTCATCAATTCCTTCCGCGCCTTTTACATATTTTACCCATTCTGTGCTCCAGTTATCGAATGAGTCGATGAACCCATCTTCATCTACATTAAAACTTTTACCTTCAAATTCAACAATCGCCATAAAAAAATCCTCCTTCCATCTATAATTATTTATTTTGGCTTAAGTTAGCCTACAAGATTAATGAAACTTGAAAAATCTTCCTACAGTATCCATTTTGGTTTGTCAACCTGAAAAAATTTTTATATCAAGCCAAATTGGCTTGACTTCCTGCTTGGCGACGTTGACGATGAAAGGAAGAAATGTTATATCTCGAACTAATGATTTATCGAGAGCCTGTTTTTTTGAAAAGACAGGTGACGATTAAATCTCTAAGGAGGGATGGCCGAGCGGTCGAAGGCGGCGGTCTTGAAAACCGTTGAGCGAAAGCTCCGTGGGTTCGAATCCTACTCCCTCCGCCATATAAATAAAGTGTGGAGAGATGGCCGAGCATGGCTGAAGGCGCTCGCCTGCTAAGCGAGTGTAGGGGGAAACTTCTACCGAGGGTTCGAATCCCTCTCTCTCCGCCACCTTTAAATGACTTTGATGTTTTGCCAGCCATTTGAATGAATTATTACCTTTCATAATTCTCCTCCTATAGATAATGGCCTGCAATGTGGCCACACAGAACAAGTCAGATAAAGCTTTTGTAAGATATGCCGATACGATCGTAACTACCAGATATCTTAATAAGTATCGGATAGATTACTGATAGCCTAGCCTCAAACAAAACATGAGTGACAATCGTGACATTGGATGCGCAATAATTTGTTTTTGTTTTGGAGTATGGTCTTTTTTTGACGGTTTTAAGCGCTTGCGCGAAAAAAGGTTAGTAGAAAATATTCCTACTTCAACTGTCCGTGGTTTAGCCATGGGCTTGGTTGAGCTTGGCGGCAAAGCTGAAAATACAGCTCTCCTTAAAAGTCCTCTTACAAAGACAGAGTGTGTATTATACCAATATCTAGTAGAAGAATATAAGAGAAGTGGCAAACATAAAGATTGGGTAACAATTGCTTCCGGCAATAGTTTCTACTCTCCTTTTTGGCTGAATGATGGGACAGGAAAAATAATGGTGTATCCTCAGGAAGCGGAATTGATTTTGTCTGTAGATTATGAGTTTAAAACACACATTGGAAGAGCGATCCCAGACAATCTAATAGAATTTATGGAAGAGAATAAAATACATTACAAGGCATGGTTAGGTAATCGACGCCTACGTTTTAAAGAGCGTTTTATTCAGCCAGGCGAGAAGGTTTACGTGTTAGGTTCCGCAAAAAAACTGGATATTTCAAATGCAGACTATAAGAATACGCTGATGCAGCGCATAAAAGAACTAAAGATAAATTCACATAAGATGAACGATGTGGATATGAATAAATATGAAGAAATAAGTATGGAAGAATGGGCTTTGGCTGTGGCTAAGTTGGAGCAGAAATTACTTGTTGAGACGCTTAAAAACATCCAAACAGAAGATTCGACAGATGTAATAATCGCCAAGGGGGATGTGGAAACAATGTTTATTGTTTCTGACCGTAGCGAAAAGGGAGTAATCAGGGAATTATCGTATGAGTGTTTTTGGGGTATTTATGGCGGAGCGGCACTTGGTATTGTAGCTTTTATTTACCTTTTGTTATCCATGCGAGATTGAATTTCAAAGAATACATGTTAAACTGTACTTAGATTAAGTAAGGGGCACGCAATGATAAACACTGCGAAAATTGAGGCGGAAAAGATTATCAAGAGTCTTCCTGATGACATTTCTTTTGAAGACATCCAATACCATCTTTTTGTCGCTGACAAGCTTAGAAAATCCAGAGAGCAGATCAAAGAGGGGAAGGTTTTTACTCAGGAAGAAGTTGAGAAAAGGCTTGAAAAATGGATTGTCAAGTAGTTTGGTCACTTGAAGCCTTGAACGACATTGAGGAGATTGCGAGATATATCGAAAGGGATTCCCATTTCTACGCCGCATCAGTTGTTACAAAAATCCTCCAGAAAATGAGTCTTGTAAAGACATTTCCTTTTTCTGGGCGTGTTGTTCCAGAGGAAGGAAATGAAAATGTCCGAGAGCATTTTGTCTTCAGCTATAGACTCATATATGAGGTCAGAGTAAATATCATATATGTTCTTGCTGTTGTTCATGGGAAAAGAATGCTTTATCCAGGATTTGAAAATAGGATTAAGAACGGATAACCACCGGCTCAACTCCGACCGCGAGTACGCAGCGCGTTAGCTGGATCGTTTATGTTCGTACTTTCTGGTTTTAAGTAAAAGGAAAAACAATAATGATAGTACCTATAATTATTGTTGTGTTGGCTGCGTTGTGTTTTGTTATTGTTGGATCGATATTATACTTTGTTTCAATTTACAACGGCCTGATTACGCTTTCGCGCAATCTTAACAAGGCATGGGCGAATATAGACGTACTTTTGAAGCAGCGTCACGATGAATTGCCTAAGTTGATAAAAATATGCGAAGGCTACATGAAATACGAAAGGGAGACGTTAGAAAAGATTACTGCAGCCAGAACTGCCTGTATGCAGGCCAAGGGTGTGTCTGATTCAGCAAAGGAAGAGGGGGATCTCGCTGGTCTATTAAGGCATCTTTTTGCAGTTGCGGAAAATTATCCGGACTTAAAAGCAAATCAGGGTTTTTTGCAACTACAACAGCGCACCAGTTACCTTGAAGGCCAGATCGCCGACCGCAGGGAATTCTATAATGACTCAGTTAACAATTACAATATAAGGATCCATCAAATTCCTGATATGTGGGTTGCAGGCAAGTTGAATATGCAAGACAGGGAGTTGTTCAAGGTTGCCGAAGAGGACAAAAAAGATGTAGAGATAAAGTTGGATTTTCCAAAGTAAGCGATTCCCTGATTTTTCTTGTGAAACTTTCATGAAACCTACTATTGAGTTCAAGATCAAGGCAGGTAAAAAAACAGTTCGGAGTTCTCCATGTATTCCTCTTGCCAACCAGCATCGTTAAATGAAAGCCCTGACTGCCAGATAGAAAAAATTATTGAGGCAAATCCAAGCCATGTAATAGCCACGGTATCAGTTTTTCTCCCTGACGAGCAACTTAGGTATTTTGAGCGAAACCATGAATATCTTACTACTGATCTTCACAGCACAAAGGCCAGGCTCGGCCTTAATCAGAAAAAGCTAGATAGCTTTATTTTTCAGGATAACAAGATATCGTATACAGCAAAATTTTGGTTTTATATGCCGGAGTGGTCTGCTGGCCTTACCATAGACCAGTTGATACTTCCCTGTCTTAAGGTAGGTAAGATATATGTAAAAAATCCTGAGCTGCGCTATAGCGCGTCTGAGCTTATCAATCTTATATGCAACCGGACTATTATTGTGCCCAAGGGGACAACGGTCTTGGAGGAAGGGGCGTTGCTTGTTCCTGTGATGCCGTACATACATCTTCCAAACACCCGTGTGTTGACACCCAGCTATTTAAGGGCGGCAATTCTGAAAAAAATTCCGCGTGAAGACCTTTATTTCGTCCAGCCTGAACAAAAAGTAGACAGGGTTATCGTCCCGGCAGGGAGCGGAGTGATTTCTCACACAACGCTTTTTACTCAAAGTAACGAGATATATATACTCGATTCTGAGCATACTGATGCGCGTGTAGGCAGCAAACATACAAACGGCGTCATTTACCTCGAATTCGTAGGCGGGGATGTTGAGATAATTAAAAAAGATGTTCAAATAGAGGTGTTCAAGCCTGCCCCGTTCTGTAATTACACAAAGGCAAAATCCGCTCCTATAATTATGCGGCCCATTAAGGAACTGGACGAAGAAAAAATCACAATTGCAAAGAGCGGACAGGTTGACAAAACCATTAACCTCTTTGGCAATCAATATAAAGACCTTCTTGAAACACTCGCCACAGACTCTTCGTTGTCGCTTATAAATTTTCCCAATAGACTCCTGGCGTCTTATTTGATAGTCGCGGCAGACATGGGCCTGCTCAAGGAACTGACCTTTAAAAAAGCGCCGGAAGAAGACTATTTTTTCAGGTCAGAAGATCTTGCGTTTATGGACAAGCTACAAGACATGGGTGTGACCATATATTGGCAAAATGATCGTCAGGGACGCCTGGTGCTTTATTCAAAGTTTTTCATGATTCCAGGCATCATCCCCTCTTTTAACGAGGCTGTTAAATCCCGCAAATTCGCTGCTATTTATGGTTCAGCCGGCAAGGTTGACGAGCAGACAGAACAGGAAATCATAGATAGTGTAAAGTCTTTCAAGGAATTTCATGGTGGAATATGCGGGGTGCTGACAGGTGGAAGCGCAGGGAGTATAATGTCGTTTGTCTCTCAAACCGCAAGATCATTGGGGATGCTTACCGGCGCTGTTTATTGGAAAATACCTGGCGTGGATATCTATCCTGATGTGCATTTTGCCGCATATCTTGGCCGGAACGATCTGTTAGAGAGACAGGAAATTCTATCAGAAACCACTGAGGCGGACATATATTTCAAGGGAGGAGTAGGAACCAACCTTGAAAACGCCATTACCTTTGTCAAGAAAAAACTCGGCATAGGCTACTATAAGCCACAGATATTCGTAGGCGCGTTCTATAATCCGCTAAAAAGTTGGCTTCAACACCTTATATCAGAAAATACCGTTGACTCGAGAATATTTGCCAGTTGTTACTTTATAGATCATGGAAGGGATATTTTTAAGATACTCTGTCAGCACTTTGGATCAGAGGATAAGATGGTGTGCGAGATACGTAACAGAGAGTAACGACTTTAAATCAGGTCCTCTCGAAACACATCTTTCGGCAATTTCGCTCGTCGAACAAAACAGGATAGTCTCCGTCAAAGCAGGCCTTGCAAAACTGCCCCTCAGGATTGCTGACCTTGGTCGCCTTTAGGAGTCCTTCAAGACTGAGATAGTGCAAACTATCAAGACCAAGGAAGTCACGGATATCTTCCACTGACTTGCTTGCTGCAATCAACTCTCCCCTGGAAGAAAAATCAATCCCGTAGTGGCAAGGAAAACGGTGAGGAGGGCAGCTTACACGCATATGCACTTCCTTGACCCCGATGTCTCTAAGCGCGCGAATTCTGGTGCGTGCGGTAGTTCCGCGAATTATAGAATCTTCGATAATAACGATACGTTTTCCTTTAAGCAGGCTTTTGACAGGGTTAAGTTTGACACGAACTCCAAATTCTCTCATCGTCTGAGTCGGCTGTATGAATGTCCTACCCACATAATGGTTTCTGATCATTCCCATCTCGAAAGGGATGCCGGATTTCTGGGTAAACCCAATAGCAGCATAGCTCCCTGAGTCAGGAAAAGGCATAACCAGGTCAGCCTCAACCGGCGCCTCCTCAGCCAATAACTCTCCCTGTGCTTTGCGCATTTGATATACGTTTAAACCGCCAATATTACTGTCAGGCCTTGCAAAATAAATATATTCAAAAATGCAAAGAGATGTTCGCTCAGCCTTTCCGGCATTGATACTTTTCAGTCCATTCTGGTTAATAATTACGATCTCCCCTGGATCTACAGGTCGAACATATTCTGCTTCGACAAGATCAAAGGCGCAAGTCTCTGACGCAAGCACATAGTTGTTGTTCAGTTTTCCGATACAAAGCGGTCTGAACCCGAATGGATCCTTTATGCCTATTAGTGAGTCTTCTGTAAGCAGGAGGAATGAAAACGCGCCCTTTAGACATCTAACAGTTTTTTTTATAGCCTCTTCTATGCCATCATCCAGGTTTCTCACCAAGAGATGTAAAAAAATCTCGCTGTCCATTGATGACTGAAATATCGCGCCTTCCTTTTCAAGAGAAGTTCTTAGTTCGTACGCATTTACAAGATTGCCGTTGTGCGCGACCGCAAATGATTTCCCCCTGTGATTTATGACAAAAGGCTGGGCATTGATAAGGTTGGAATCTCCTGTGGTCGAATACCGGACATGGCCTATAGCGCTATTCCCTTTAAGTCTTTCAAGGTTAGCCTTGCCAAAGACCTCTGAGACAAGCCCCATTCCTTTATACGCATTGATGCCATTGTCCCCAAGCACAGCTATCCCTGCACTCTCCTGACCTCGATGCTGCAAAGCATATAATCCGAAATAGGTCATTTTAACCGCTTCAAGGCTTCCATAAATACCGAAAATTCCACAAGCCTCTCTGGGGCGGGTATGGGCTAAAACATTTTGGGATTCAATTTCGCGTTGTTTTATTGGCATTGGCTAAATTGTAAAAGCTCCAACCGCCTTTTACCTATTTGCAAGGGGAAAAGGCAAGTATCCTTTTATTAAGGAAAGGGGACAATGAAAAAACGTATCCATACGATGCCGAAGCAGTCCAAGTCAAGCTCAAAAAAGCTTTGCAATCTGAATATTCGATATAGTCACTGATCCTTTTAAGCAGAGAGTACTACCCATGCAATTTTATCGATGGCATAAAAAAGCTATCATCCCCCCAAAAAAAATTAAAAAACTGTGACCCTTATCTCTACATAGCGCAAGGCGGAAAAGCCCCGCACAGGCAAGGGAGCGACTGTAGGGAACAGGCATGCCTGTTCCCTACGTTGCGTTTCAATCCACGCCCCCGCGTGATATGAAACCGAAGCCCTTCTCTACAAAAAAACGCCAACCTTTCCGCTTGCATCCTACCTGCAAAACAATATAAAATACATAGACAATGTGCCTTATCCCAAGCGCGGGGGCGGCTCAGTGAAACTGAATTTTATCCATCATCCCCGTCGACTTCGGGGATGCACTAACGTTATCGGACGCTTTTGTCCCTGACCAACTCTGTGGGACAATGGATAAAATCCTATTAGGCTTCATAGGCAG
>JAZDIE010000204.1:0-3121 GCA_043805295.1 Pseudomonadota bacterium | reverse complement strand
ATTACCGTACTCGTTCTCTTGAACGGCGAGAGCCCATCGACTGAGCGTATCCTCACCCGCTACCATGCGCAATACGAAAACATTGAATTCCTGAAATCAGAAAAAGCGAGAAAAGGCGCGGCGCGCAATATCCTGTTGAGGCATGTGCGGACGGAGTTGGTTTATTTTTTGGATGATGACGTGACTGTATCCGGCGACACATGTTCGGTGATGCTGGAAAGCATGGAAAAATATCCTCAGGCCGATATTATCGGCGGGCCGAATCTGACCCCGCCGGCAAGCGAGCTGTTTCAGGTCGCGCAGGGAGCGGCGCTGGGTTCATTTTTCGGGACGTTATGGATGAGCCGGCGGTATACTCGTTGCGGGAAACCGGTTGTTGCCGATGAACGCATGCTTATTCTCTGCAACCTGGCGTTTCGGAGGCGTGTTTTCGAAAAAAGCAACATCTGCTTCAATAATTCGATCATCTGCGCCGAAGAAAATTTATTGCTTCAGGAATTAATGTGCGCTGGTTATAAGGCGATGTATGTCCCGGGGTTGATCGTTTATCATGAAAGGCGCAAAAATTACAGCGAATTCTGCCGGCAGATCTTTACCTATGGCCGGGGAAGATGCCAGGCCGTAAAATGCCATTTCCGCATGGATAATCTGCTTTATTGCATCCCGGCGATGTTCCTGGCCTATCTTGGCGCGCTCCTGGTATGGTATTGGCCGGGGTATCTATTGCCGGGATACGCCTATCTGACGGTATGCCTCTTTAATGCCGTGAAAAAAGCGATTGAAACGAAACATCATTCTTTGTTCTGGGGTAAGTCTTGTCAATATAAGCTTTAGATGGCGCGCTTGGAGCGCCAAAAGGCGGATTCATCAGCACAACATCAAAGCGATTTTGAAGCGTCTCTATGAACTGAAAGCCTCTGATAGATTCTTCTGCAAACAATCTACGCCCGTAGCCATGGTTTTCTGCTATCACCTTCTTTGCATAAGTCCTAAGCGCAGAGAAAACCTTTTCTTCAGCTTCCTTGAAAAATGCTTCATCTTTGATGCCTTTAAAATCAAGAGTTAGTTGATATGTTTCAGGTTCACCGAACAAAGTAAGTTGAGTTTCTTTTGGCAATGACAGCCATTCCTGCTTTGCCTTTTGAATAGTAGCTCTCAACTCCTGTTCAATTTGCAGTAGCGAACCAGCTTCACCGGCAAGCTTCATTTTTTCCCATACATCTCTGACAAATCTTCCCAACAAAGCAGGTTTCAGCGTCGCCACAAAATCTTCAAAAAGCTCTTCATTCCCAGGCATTGGCTCTGCACAGACAAAATGAGCATTCCGAATCTTTGGTCTATCGTCTCTACGGACACCCATCTCATTCCATTCTCTCTGCGCCCTAAGCCACAATGCCAGCGCGGCAATCTGGATAGCTCTCATGTCAATGTCAATGCCGTAGAGATTATTCTCAAGGATTAGACGCGGGATTTCTCGTTCAAATTCATCTCTATCTGGGTAATCTTGTTGTAGCTTTTTACTTAGTTCTGCATCAGCATAAGCTTCCTTGTAGATGGTCACAAGCAGGTCAAAAACATACAGGAGGAAATGTCCGCTACCGCAGGCAGGGTCAAGGATTTTCAACTCACGCGGGTCTTTTTTCTCACGAAAAGGAACATTAAAGGTATCGTCTTCCGCTGAAGGTTCTTCTCCTTCTTGCAGGAACACCTCATTTGGTGGTTTTACCATGTACTTACAACATTCAGCAAGAACAGTATTGCCCTGCAACATCTCATACCACATTCTGCCGAGAGTATTATCAGTCAAAAATTGCACAACATAGCGCGGAGTATAAAACTGATTGCGGAATGCTAATTCCCAAGAATTGCGCGGCGCTGAACTTTCAGCCCTTGCCTGTTCCCGCATCTCTTTGGGAGTGAAGTATTGATAAAACCAGCCGATAGTTTCATCCGAATCCCAAATATCAGCCAACTCTTCGCTGTTGATAATCTCAAGAACTTCTCTCAAAGCTCTCGGTCTTGGGAAAACATAAGACGATAAATCTTCCGGGTCAAAAAGAACCTTGATCTCATCTGCAACTTCCTGGCATTGATACAGGATAAAATCCTGATAAGCGACATCGATGTTTTCAATCTGTGAGAAGTCCGTTTTCCCAAGCACATCCACCACATAGCGAATGAATCCATTTGATTTAGTCAAGCGGGAAACAGTCTCTCTGATAACTTTTCGCCTCTCCATAAGTTTCAGGGCTACCAGACGGTTCAGATGCGTAAAAGTCAATTCAAGAATCAATTTCTGGACAGCGTCAGATTTTGTACTGCCTGAAGCAGATTCAGTTTCCGAAAAGTGTCTTGTTGTTTCGACACCCATTCCGAAAGTTATGAGTTCACCGACGCCTGAAACAGGCTTACGGTCGAAACAACAAAAAAAGTAGGCAAAGCCCTCACGCGCCTTGATTGCCTTCTCATCATCTCGAATATCTGGCAGAAGAGAAATATCCTCCATAGTTCCGTCTCTATGCAAGCCGAATACGCCTTCCAGAAGTTCTCCTATTTCCGTTTCCAGAATAGCACGTGCAGCCTGAACCATCCTTCTTATTTTATTGCGAGTCTCCTTTTCCATATCAACACCTCAATAAATCTTTACCCTGTAGTTATATCCGCTAATGCCTTCCCGTCCTTCAATCCCCATAAACCTGAGTTCGGTCTCGCCTTCCCTGTCGCCTGGATAAAAAAGTATTATTGGAACCATGGTTCTACCGTGCATTTCGTCCAATAGCTTGCTCATTCTATAGATAGCAGGCGCCAGCGCGGCAGTGCGGGTTAAAAACACAATATGCTTATTCGGGTCTAATCCTTCGATTCTTTGCGCAAGCATGTCAGGCAATGGACTGAGTTTTGAAAGCAGGTTGTTTACTGTAGTCTGCGCCATCTTGAACCCAAACCTCTTTTCTGTTTGGACCACATAGGAAATCTTGCGGGTGTTTTCAATCCCTTCCCACATTAATTGAGCAAGGGAGATTATTAAAATCTTTTTTCCTTTGTTCTCCAATCGTGTAGCAAGAAGGCTTGCTTCCTTTCGGAGTTCATATTCTTTATCAGGCTCATAGCGGAAAATAGC
>JAZDIE010000203.1:0-2222 GCA_043805295.1 Pseudomonadota bacterium | reverse complement strand
TTCTTTTCGAAGATGTTGGATAAGTTCTTCTGCCGTTTCAAAAGGTCCTGACATTTCACCCTTCGCAATAGCTTCATCCGCCTCCCGTTCCTTTGCTTGCCATTCAGGGGTCCAGAACCAGGCCTGGTCATCATCCTGTTCTGGAATTACAACCAACACCTCTTTGTTTTTGGGAAGGGGGATATCTTCGCCCAATTCGACAACTCGATTGCCTTTGTATGTTGCAGCGAGTGTTTGCATAAGAGTCTTCCTCCTTTCTTACGATCTTTTCACTATACTACAAACTGATGCCGCTGTCAAGACAAAAGAAAAACCCCGCAAAGGGTTAAATCCTTGCGGGGTTTTTGGTTTGCTTTAAGGCTTTTTGTGTGGCCTCTTAGAAAGCAGTTACGATTTCAGTCGTTACGACGCTTTTCTTTGCCTCGCCATCACCAGTTTCTGTGGTAAGATCAAAGTTTTGTCTTGATGCCTATGCCAATATCAGTCTTATCTTTCTCAGTGCCTTCACCCATTACATTCCGATATTCAATCATTAAGGCTGTATTCTCTCCAAGTTTGTAATCAGCGCCAACCACATATGCACCTTCAATGGTATCCGTGGCGCTATCATCGTCATCATACTTCTCATATCTGGCCTTTACCTTCCAGCGGTCAGTAGCGGTATAGTCAACTCCCACAGTAATTAGGCTTGGCTTCTCACCCGCGCCATTATCGTCCTTGATCCTGCTAAGGGGATTGTCTTGAGAGGTGTATTCGCCATGAAGGACTGTCCCGCCAATTTTGTAAACCGCTCCAACACTGATTCTGGTTTCAGCTTTTTTGTCACCAGTATCATTTCCCAGTTTGGCATAAGAGACCTTGGCCGTTAGATTCTCAATAGTCTCAATTGTCAGACGAGTAGTGATATCTTCAAAGATGCTCAGATCTTTGGAAGAATCCTGTTCCCAAACAGCAGCCTCAAATTTACCTAAACCCTTAATCTTGGAGCCACAATTCAGGCCCCAGACCTTTTTAGATCCAGGTGTTTCACGGCAACGAGTCTATGTCCTATCATATCTACAGCAATCCCGGCCTGTTCCAGAACAATATAACCAATCAAGGGTTCATATGCTCCATCTTCTGGTGTCATATCCACAAATGCCACATCCATATTAATCTTTCTAAACCCTTCAAGTTGAATGGTAAGCGGACCACATATCTCAACATCTACCTCATGCTGATCTGCCAATTGAACCTTTTCTTTTTCAGTGGTAAGAAATCTACCCAAATCTTGCTTCCATGCCGTTGGCAAGGTAAGTAAGGTAGCTCCTGTATCAACTAAAGCATCAAAGATACGCACCTTCGATTCATCCAAAGCATTTTTTACAGTAACCTTTGCAACTATTCTACCCATTTTCACCTCTGTTAATTATTTAGTTTTATTGTAACTACTCAGCCACTAAGACATAACTACGAAATACGCGAAATACGCGAAAAATCCTGATTCACAAAACGCTCATATTCAATCTTCAGACGATGGCCAAAGTTAACCAGCAATCCTAATTGCTTGCCAGTGGATTTGAGATAATTAATCACCTGGGCTCTGTGCTCGTTTGCCAGTTGTTTCACCGCCTTAATCTCAACAATAATCTCCTGGAAACAGAGAAAATCGGGCTCGTAGGTTTGTTTTAGTTCCCTTCCTTTGTAGTTAAGTCTGAGCCTGGGTTTCTCAATAAACGGAATATTCTGATCAACGAATTCTATGGACAGACATTCCTGATATACTGCTTCCAGAAATCCGTTTCCCTTTTCCTTGTAGACCTCGAAACAGGCTCCTATAATCTGATAACTTTCCTCTTTGAACAGAATAAGATTATTCATTTTCGCGTCTTTCGCGTGTTTCGTAGTTTTCTATTGCACCCAACGTGGCTGAGTAGTTACATTTTATTTATCTAATCCGGGCAGCTTCACTTTGCTCCTAATATCTCATCCGGTATATTTAAAACCATGTTCATTTCTCCCTTCTTTACTTTTTGCGGTATTGTATCCAATCCCCTTAATGTTGTCAAGCTATTTTTAAAAAGAAAAACCCCGCAAAGGGTTAAATCCTTGCGGGGTTTTTGGTTGCTTTAAGAATGCTGGAACTCCACTTGCACCTACGCACATGTAAGTGGATTTTCGCTTGTGAAGCAAAAAATATCTTGACTCGACCATTTCTATATGTATAATGGGAAAAATCTTGT
>JAZDIE010000202.1:0-14529 GCA_043805295.1 Pseudomonadota bacterium | reverse complement strand
TTAGTTGGCGAAGATCCTGCATCAAAGGTGTATGTCGGGCAAAAGGAAAAATCGTGTCAGGGTCTTGGAATATATTCAAAAAGGGTTGACCTTGCTTCAGATACCTCTGAAAAGGCATTGCTGGAATTGATCTCGCAGCTTAACAACGACCCGCAGATTCACGGTATACTTGTTCAGCTTCCTTTGCCAAAGCATATCAACGCGTCAAGGGTGCTTTACGCAATAAACCCTGAAAAAGATGTGGATGGTTTTCATCCTGTAAATGTTGGAAAAATGATAATAGGCGAAAAGTGTTTTCTGCCTTGCACCCCTCACGGGATTTTAGAGCTTTTGGTTCGTTCTGGCGTGAAAACAGACGGTGCAGAGGTTGTTGTTGTGGGTCGGAGCAATATTGTAGGTAAGCCAATTTTAAACCTGATGCTCCAAAAACGGCCTGCCGGAAACGCCACTGTGACCTTGTGCCATACAAAAACAAAGGATATGGCCTTTCATACAAGGCGCGCCGATATACTGGTAGTGGCCGCGGGTCGGCCAAACACGGTCACGGGCGATATGGTAAAGGATGGCGTTGTGGTAATAGATGTAGGAGTAAACCGGATAGGCGAGACGCCTGACGGCAAGGCTATCCTGGCAGGGGACGTTGATTTTGAATCTGTAAAAGAAAAAGCCGCTGCTATTACACCTGTGCCCGGCGGAGTAGGCCCTATGACAATAGTCATGTTGATGAAGAATACAGTGGAAGCGGCCAGGAATACGCTAACTTTACAAAAAGCCTAAAAACGCTATACATAATTCATCTGAACACCTGAATTGTATTGCAGCCGCAGTCAAATTGTGTCAAGGATAAAAAATACCGGCTAACAAAATATGCCGGTCTAGTTTTTTGGAGGAATAACTATGGAAAAGAAAAGGGCACCTATTGGGGTAGCACCTCGATGTTTGGGTGTTGATTGTGAGGCATCTACCTGTGTACTGAATCAAGCGGAAAAAGAGGGTGTTGTAACTTATGTGCAGCGGATGAACAGGCGAACAATCGATCCGTGCCTGTTTGGACAGGGCGGAACGTGTTGCCGTAATTGTTCATATGGGCCGTGCATGATGATCGAGGCAATGCCAGAGTCCATTGGAATTTGCGGCGCTACTCCGGCAACTGTTGCAGCCCGGAATTTCTGCCGCATGGTTGCTGCAGGCGCGTCTGCGCATATGGACCATGCCCTTGAGACAACCCTTGCATTTATTGCCGCTGCAAAAGGCGAGTCAGAGTATGAGATCAAAGATGAACGCAAGTTGCACATGATGGCTGATCTCTTTCATGTTAAAACAGATGGCCGCAGCAAACAGGACATTGCTATTGAGGTGGGCGAGAAGGCGCTTGCTCAGTTCGGTCAGCAGCAAGGTGAGCTTGCGTGTATGCGTCGCGCCGCTCCAAAAAGACAGGCGCTTTGGCGGAAGCTGGGTGTGATGCCGCGAGGAATTCAACGCGAGGTCGTTGAAATTATGCACCGTACACATATGGGTACTGATCAAGACTATGAACATCTCATCTTTCAGGCGACACGGTGCGCTTTAGCCGATGGATGGGGCGGATCAATGATCTCAACCGAACTTCAGGACATTATGTTCGGCACCCCAGTTCCAATTCGTAGTGTGGTAAATCTCGGCGTTCTCTCCAAAGATGAAGTCAACATTATTGTGCATGGACATGAACCTATTCTTTCTGAAGCAATGGCGCTTGTTTCACAAGACCCGGAACTTATCGAGGCTGCTAAGAAGGTTGGGGCAAAAGGAATCAATCTTGCGGGAGTATGTTGTACGGGTAACGAGGTTTTGATGCGCCACGGCATTCCTATTGCCGGCTCTTTTATTCAGCAAGAGATAGTTCTGGCAACCGGCGCGGTCGAAACAATGGTAGTGGATGTTCAGTGTATTATGCAGTCGTTGCCGGAGGTCGCCAAGTGCTTTCATACAGAAATTATAACCACATCCGATAGGGCAAAAATTCCCGGGGCCACACATATCCTCGTACATCATGACAACGCACTTCAAGCTGCGCGTAAGATTATTTTAAGTGCAATTGCGCGATATCCAAAACGAGGCAAGACCAACATCCCTGATGCAAAAATGGATGTTGTCGCGGGATTTAGCCACGAGACAATAAATCACATGCTTGGAGGCGCGTTCCGCGCGTCATACAGGCCGCTTAACGATAATATTATCAACGGACGTATCAGGGGCGTGGGCGCAGTGGTTGGATGTGATAGCGCTCGCGTGCTATCAGGTATGGTGCATACCACTGTGGTAAAAGAGCTGATCGCAAACAACGTGCTTGTGCTCGTGACTGGATGCGCTGCTACTGCCTGCGGGCGCGCAGGTCTTTTGAGGCCAGAGGCGGCTCAGCTTGCCGGAGACGGTTTGCGTGAGGTATGTGAAACAGTGGGTATGCCTCCAGTGCTTCATATGGGATCGTGCGTAGACAATAGCCGTATTCTTATCGCCGCTACCGAGATTGTTAGAGAAGGAGGCCTTGGCGATGATATCAGCGAGATACCGGCTGCGGGGTGCGCGCCTGAGTGGATGAGTGAAAAAGCTATTGCCATTGGCCAGTACTTTGTAGCAAGCGGGGCATATGTTGTGTTTGGAAGAACATTCCCAACCACAAACAGCAAGGTGCTTACCGACTATCTCTTTAAGGGAATTAGCGCCGCATATGGCGGGAGCTGGGATGTGGCCGATGACCCAGTGGAAATGGCCAGGTTGATGATACGCGCGATTGATTCAAAACGAGAGGCACTTGGCATTCAGGATAAAAAAGAAAGGGTTCTCTATGATATGGCTATGAGGCGTGAACTTGAATAAGGCTTTCTTAATTTAATACAAACACACCCCGTCTGCTTCGCAGACACCCCTCTTAAGAGGGGATTTAGGGGTGGGTTATAAACTTGATAGCATAGGAATTTCCATTTTAGATAACTTTAGGCACTTTAAACTTTAGCTCACTTTAGACACTTAACTGGAAAATGGAAGGGATTATGGCACAGACAGAAAAAACAAAAGCAGGATCGGTCATGGTGGTCGGTGGCGGTATTGCCGGTATTCAGGCATCGCTTGATTTGGCAAGCCTTGGATACTATGTCTACCTCATCGAAAAGGGAGGCTCGATTGGCGGGGTAATGGCCCAGCTTGACAAGACCTTTCCTACCATTGACTGCGCCATCTGAATTCTTGCGCCTAAATTGGTAGAGGCCGGTCGGTCTCCAAACATTAAGATTATTACAAAGGCTGAGGTGGCTTCTGTTGCAGGGGAAAAGGGTAATTTCACTGCCCGTGTACATAGAAAGCCAAGGTATATCAACCCTGATCTTTGCACTG
This sequence comes from Pseudomonadota bacterium, assembly GCA_043805295.1. GTDB lineage: Bacteria > Desulfobacterota > Desulfobacteria > Desulfobacterales. The sequence continues at coordinate 11,160 of JAZDIE010000202.1, read as the reverse complement.
GATGTGGTGTTTGCGCACAATACTGTCCGGTTATTGTCCCTGATTTATACAACGAACGGCTTGCGGTGAAAAAAAATCCAAGAAGAGACTATGATCAGGCAGTGCCTGGCGCCTACTACATAGATCCTGACCAGTGCTTGTACCACAATTTTGAGCATTGCCGTATATGCATGTCCGCATGCCAGGCCGGAGCCATAAATTTATACGAGCAGGAAGAGGTGCTGGATATTGACGTTGGATCGATCATCCTTGCGCCTGGTTTTGGAAAAATCAACGAAGAAATCCTTGCCAGGTATGGCTATGGCCGCTTGCCTGATGTTGTCACAGGAATGGAGTTTGAAAGGCTTACGTCCGCTTCCGGGCCTACCATGGGTCATGTAATCAGGCCATCTGATAACAAACATGTACACCGTCTGGCATTTCTCCAGTGTATAGGAACACGGGATATCTCCTGCGGTAATGGCTATTGTTCCTCAGTATGTTGCATGTATGCAATCAAGGAGGCTATAGTCTGCAAGGATCACGATGCAGACGTTGAGATTGCTCTTTTTTATATGGACATGCGCACCCAGGGGAAAGATTTCGACTATGCACGCCAGAGGGCTGAAAAAATGGGGGTCCGTTTTGTAAGAAGCCGTGTGGCTGGTGTGCAGGGTAAAGATGGTTTGCTTGAGATAACATATGTTGATGAGGGAGGGAAGCACTGCTCAGAAACCTTTGACATGGTAGTATTGCCAGAGGGTCTGGAATCTCCAAAAGATGCCAAAAAACTTGCTGGGTCGGTTGGAGTAGAGCTTAATAATTATGACTTTTGCAAGACAAGCAGCTTTGCCCCGCTTACAACTACTCGTCCGGGCATCTATGTTGCCGGCGCGTTTCACAGCCCAAAGGATGTTCCGGAAAGCGTTACTGACGCAAGCGGAGCTGCCGCGCTTGCAGCAGAGGCGCTTAAAGATGTTAGGGGTACCAGTGTAGCGGCTAAAACCTATTCAAAAGAAATTGACACAGAAAACGATAAGCCACGCATTGGTGTGTTTGTATGCTCTTGCGGTACGAATATCGGGGGCGTAGTTGATGTAAACGCAGTCTCTGAGCACGCCAAAACACTGGAAGACGTAGTCTTTGTTGATAAAAATCTTTATTCCTGCTCTCAAGATACTCAACAGGCGATTACTGAAAAGATCAAGGTGAACAAGCTCAACAGGGTTGTAGTGGCTGCCTGTACGCCTCGAACTCATGAACCGCTTTTTCAGGAGACGCTAAAAGACGCAGGGCTGAACGCGTGCCTTTTTGAAATGGCAAATATCAGGGATCACTGTTCCTGGGTACACTCAAAAGAGCCTGTAGCCGCCACTCAAAAATCAAAAGAACTTATAACTATGGCTGTGGCTAAGGCCAGAGGCCTAAGCGCTCTGCCTGAGTTAAAGGTCTCTGTGACCGAAAAGGCGCTGGTCGTAGGCGGTGGCATTGCCGGAATGACAGCCGCGTTGAACATAGCAAACCAGGGGTTTGAGTGTGTGCTGGTTGAAAAAACAGATTTGCTTGGCGGGAATTTACGTCATATAAGGCATATCTTTAGTGATGATGATCCACAGGCAATTCTACGTGAAACAGAACGCAAGGTTCGCGAGCACTCCTTAATTAGGGTTTTCACTAATACAACAATCAAGAGTGTCTCCGGCTATGTGGGGAATTTTACAAGCACACTGGAAACTGGCGATAATGCAACAACCATTGATCATGGGGTGATTGTGGTTGCGACAGGCGGGAAGGAATATAAACCCACTCAATATCTTTATGGAACTTGTCCACAGGTTATAACGCAGCGTGAACTTGAAGACAAGCTGGCCGAGGGAAAGACGATCAAAGACCTTTCGCGTGTTGTTATGATTCAGTGTGTTGGCTCTCGCGGAGAGGACTTGGCTTATTGCAGCAAAGTTTGCTGCGGGCAGGCTGTTAGAAATGCCCTAAGCATACTGGATGCTAATCCCAACGTGGATATAACAATTCTCTACAGAGATATGCGTACATATGGTTTTATGGAAGACTATTACCAAAAGGCTCGTGAACGCGGGGTTAATTTTGTTCAGTTTGATCTTGATCGCCCCCCAAAAGTCACTTCAAGCGCAGGCCATGTCAACGTAACATTTTTTGATAAAATTCTTAACGAAGAAGTTGTATTAGAGCCGGATATTGTGGCCTTAAGCGTAGGGATTGTGGCAAACGAATCAGGGGAACTTGCCAATAAATTAAAGGTTGTTCTTAATAAGGATGGTTTTTTCCTGGAGGCGCATCCAAAGCTGCGGCCTGTTGAGTTTTCCGTAAGCGGCGCGTATCTATGCGGTATAGCGCATGCGCCAAAACCAATTGCCGAGGCTATTGCACAGGCCAATGCCGCTGCGGCAAAGGCCTGTATCCCCCTGGCAAACAAATCAGTGACTGTTGAGCCAATTGTTTCTTCTGTTGATCAGGAGGCATGTATTGGTTGCGGCATCTGTGAAAGCTTTTGTCCATATTCAGCTATCCGGATGGTGAAGATAGATAAAAAGAAAAAGGCGGAAACAATTTCAGCTTCATGCAAGGGGTGTGGAATTTGCGCCGCCCGATGCCCGGCCATGGCAATAACAATGGGCGGATTCACATCTTCGCAGATAATGGCGCAGATTAAGGCATTCGGGGCTGGAGAGTCTTGTAACCCCTAGAGGAGTATATATGTCACGGCAAGGATTTTGAACCAAAAATTCTGGGCTTTTTATGCAATTGGTGTTGTTACGCGGCTGCTGACGCAGCCGGTGTGGGCAGATTTCAGTATCCGCCTAATATTCGTGCGATACGAATTATGTGTACAGGCAGAATGGACCCTCTTTTTGCAATTGAGGCGTTTTGCGTTGGAACTGACGGGGTCTTTGTAGGCGGGTGACACCTTAATGAGTGTCATTACCAGTCTGGTAATTACGATGCAATTGTCACTTCTCAGATTATACAACAAGTAATAAAAATTGTTGGCATAACGCCGGAGCGCTATGCGCTTAAGTGGGCATCTGCTGCCGAAGGCCCTCTTTATGTAGAGCTTGTCACTAAATTTACCAAACAGATAAAGGAACTTGGCCCTCTTGGCGAGGCGGAAAATATTCCGCCGGACCGGCTTAAGGCAAGGCTTGCAGCGGCAAAGGCCGCTGTGCAGGACAAAAAGCTAAGAACGCAATTTGCGCGTCTTGGGCAGGAGTTTAGGAAGGCGAATATTTTTGATCCAAAACAGATACAGGCAAAGATGGCTGAAAAGGTAAATGATTTGATTTTAAAAGAAATTGATAAACAGGAAGGCGCTGGAGCATAGGCGCAAAAAAAATGAGGAGCGTCCCTTGACTGTAACAAAGAACGACATACAACAACAGTTTAAGATGGAAGTCGCGGCAATGCCGAACGGGAAAGCGGCAAGCAGGTGCTTTGACTGTGGATCGTGCACTGGTGTTTGTCCTGTAAGTCAGTCGCAAACAGGCTTTGATCCAAGAAAAATCCTTCACATGATTAAGCTGGGCTTAAAGGATCGACTTCTTGCGTCTGATATTATATGGCGCTGTTCCCATTGTGATACATGTTCATTTGTATGCCCCCAGGGCGTTAGGTTTAGCGCGGTGGTCGATATCTTACGAGCTATGGCCATAGAACAAGGGTATGTCAAAAAAGAGACTTTTGAACAATGGGGAACTGGCGCGTGCAAGGCAGCGTGCCCGGCTCATATAAGCATTGCAGGTTTTATCTCGGCAATTGCACAAGGCAAGTATGAAGATGGATTAAAGCTGATAAGAGAAGAGATGCCGTTTCCCGGCATATGTGGCCGTGTGTGTCCGCATCCGTGTGAGGCAAAATGCAACAGGGGAAAGGTAGACGAGCCTGTTGATATTATGCATCTCAAACGCTTTCTTGCAGATAAAGACATTCAAGGCGGTTGCCGTTATATCCCCACTAGAAAAGAGTCAAACAATAAAAAAGTTGCAATTATTGGCGCAGGCCCTGCAGGGCTTACCGCTGCCTATTACCTTGCAATAGAAGGATATCAGGTTACAGTATTTGAAAAACTACCGGTTGCAGGCGGGATGATGGCTGTTGGTATTCCGGAGTATCGTTTGCCTCGTGATATTCTTGAGGCTGATATTGATGTAATCCGGCAGTTGGGAGTTGAGATAAGGCTTAACAGTTCTATTGGACAAGATATTACGTTTGCCGCTCTCCAGAAAGATTTTAATGCGGTGTTTGTTAGCGTTGGATGTCAAGAGGCTATTAAACTCGGAATCCCAGGCGAAGAAACATTACAAGGGGTCACTGATGGCATTACATTCCTGCGAAAGATAAGCCTTAAAGATATCCCTGAGGCCAAAGGATGCCTTGTGGTAGTCGGCGGAGGAAATGCTGCTATTGATTCAGCTCGCGTGGCAAGGCGCCTTGGTTATGATGAAGTAATCATCCTATACCGCCGGCGCAGGGAAGAAATGCCTGCCAGTTCATGGGAGGTTGACGAGGCTATTGAAGAAGGGGTGGATATAAGGTTCCTTACTGCTCCTTTAAAGCTTATTGGCGAAAATGGAAAGGTTTCAGGGATTGAATGTATAAAGATGGAGATGGGTGAGCCGGATGAATCAGGCCGGAGAAGGCCGGTTCCCATAAAAGGGTCTGAGTTTGTCGTAAAGGCTGATACCGTAGTCGCGGCCATCGGCCAGCGATCAGACCTTTCTTTTCTTCCCAAGGATGCTATCCCATTGTCAAAACGCAACACTATAGAAGTTGATCCTCTGACCGTGCAGGTTCAAGATAAAATTTTTGCAGGAGGGGACGTGGTCTCGGGGCCGCGTACGGTTGTAGAGGCAGTGGCATACGGTAAACGCGCGGCAAGATCCATAGACCTATACTTGCAGGGGAAAGACCTTAAATCAGATGTCCCAGTTGATTGGAAGGGGATGGAATATATATCTGAAAACGCGCAGAAAAACTCGCGGGTGTCAATGCCGTGCAGGGAGAAAGCAGAGAGGATAAAATCGTTTTCAGAGGTTGAGCTTGGTTTTACAGAGCAGCAAGCAAGAGACGAGGCTGCCCGCTGTCTTAGAATTTGTGGAATGCAAAGGACAAAGGCAATATGATAAGCCTGGATACTAGTCCTGCCAAAAAGATAGCAGCAGAATCCGGCGTTGATCTGTTTAGCTGCTATCAATGTGAAAAGTGCACTAACGGCTGCCCCGTGTCATTTGCTATGGACTATAAGCCGCATCAAATCATTAGAATGCTTCAACTAGGCCTTACTGAAGAGATAGCAAAGGCAAGCAGTATTTGGGTGTGCGCATCGTGTGAGACCTGTTTTACAAGGTGCCCCAATCAGATAGATATCCCAAAGCTTATGGACTATCTGAAACACTCGGTGATAGCAAAAGGTAAACAACCAGCAGAAAAGATGGTCGCGGCATTTCATAATGTATTTATGCAAAATATTAGAATGTTAGGGAGGGTGCACGAAACAACGCTGATGGGGTTATACCAGATGAAGACTATTGCAGAAAAAGGTTTTGATCTGGCTGAGGTCAAGCAAAACATTAAGCTTGGCATTGAGATGTTTAAACGCGGACGATTGTCTCTTATCCCACGTAAGGCGCAAGACCATAAGTCGGTAAAGCGTCTTTTTATATGAAAAACACAGATAGAAAAATTGATCAACTACCAGACAAGTTCGCCTCAGAAGACGAGGCTTCAGAGTTTTGGAGTACCCATAGCATCACTGATTACGAAGATTTTATGGAACCAGTAGATTTAAATTTTGATCCCAAAAGACGACACTTTGAAATAGAGGTTGATGAAGAGACTTTTCTTGCGTTGCGTGCTATCGCAAATAAACGCCAAAAACCGGTGAAGCAAATAGCCGGTGAGATTCTAAAAAGGAAGCTTGAAGCTGCGTAAACCAACGATTATGGATGTAACATATTACCCGGGGTGCTCCCTTGAATCTTCTGCAAAAGATTATGCTGAATCTATAAAAGCTGTGTGTGCGGCGTTAGATATACGTTTGCATGAGCTTGAAGATTGGACATGCTGTGGAGCTACTTCAGCGCACAGCACTGACGAGGGTTTGGCCTTATCGCTCCCTTTGCTCAATCTTAAAAAGGCTGAACGCTTGGGAAAAGATATGGTTGTTCCGTGTCCGCTTTGCTTTAATCGCTTAAAGCGGGCGCAAGGGGGTGAAAGCAAAGGGATTGGCGTGCATGACATGGCCTCGTTTATGGGCCAAAAAGAATGGCTGGAGAAGATACGCTCAAGCCTGAAGACTCCTTTGAATTCCTTAAACGCTGTGTGTTACTACGGGTGTATGGCCAACCGTCCTCCAAAAGTGACGAACAGCGTAAACTATGAAAACCCTTGCAGTATGGATGACATAGCCAGAGCCTTGGGGGTCAATGTCAAGCCGTGGTCTTACAAGACTGATTGTTGCGGGGCGAGTTTTTCCGTTTCCCGACCTGATATTGTATTTACGCTGGTGAAAAAACTTTATGATATGTCGCTTGAGGCAGGCGCGGAATGTATTATTGTATCCTGTCAGATGTGCCAGGCTAATCTGGATATATATCAGGAAGAGATATCAAGACGTTTTGGCAAGGAATATTATATCCCTGTCTTTTATTTTACTGAACTGATCGGTCTGGGGCTTGGATTAAAGGAATCCTCCACCTGGCTTAATAGGCATATAGTAAATCCGCTTCCTTTGTTAAAAGGGAAAGGCATTCTCCCTTGTTAGAGGAGATTTGAAGATGATTGATGAGAAAAATAGCGGAAATAGAAAATGCGGTTATATCCTTGCCTGTGGAAGAGTATCGCCAATTCCGGCATTGGTTTTTGGAGCGTGACTGGGCGCAATGGGATAAGCAGATAGAAGCGGATTCGGCGTCAGGGGAATTGGACTTTCTAGTGAAAAAAGAAATGGATACTACAACGCAAGTTTTTGATCTATGATGTTGCTTTTATTAAGTCCCCTCTAATAAGAGGGGTGGACGCGAAGCGGACGGGGTGTGTTAAACAAGGATAAATAGTGCTTGAACGAAAACTTTCAATTTGGTTCAAGGTCAAGGAAGATTAGTCATCGTCCGACTTGATCGGACGATCCAGAAAAATGGATTAATATCTGGATTGCCCGAACAAGTCGGGCAATGACTACATTTGGTGTTTGATTGAGTATTTTGAGGATTAAAATCTGAAACTGACGTAGAGATTGAGCCAAAGGGGAGGTTTTCGTTCAGACGCTAAACATGAAATATCAATTAACAGCCGTTATAGAGCGAGAAAATGATAGTTATGTATCTTTATGCCCGGAATTGGACATAGCAAGCCAAGCCAAGCCAATACAATTGAAGAAGCGAGGATAAATCTTATTGAAGCGCTTCAATTATTTTTTGAAACCGCTCCGGCAGAAGAGGTTAATGAACGGCTTCATAATGAATTATGTAACTCAATTGGATGTGGCGGTTGGGTAAATTAAAATTTTTGTAACAGGTTAGGTTTTTGAAAAACTGAGTGTTGTATGCACCATGACACATGACTTGTTGAAATTCCCCAAAAAAACCTTCCGTCTTCAGGCTATACACCTGAATAGTTACAAGAGAAATAACATATTGATTTCTCGGTCGATCTCAACGGTCAGTTTCAGTCTGGGGTAAACACACCCCGTCTGCTTCGCAGACACCCCTCTTGTTAGAGGGGAATTAGAAAGAGATTGGAAAGGATTTAAGCATACTTTTTCAAAAATCCAAACTGTTACAAATTTTTTAGGAATTATGTCAGAACATGGTAGCGTTAGCTGAAAAAATTTATGAACAAGCTCTTGATCTTCCAATGGATGATCGCTTAATTTTAATCGACAAACTACTCTATAGCACAAATTTGCCAACCCAGGCAGAAATTGATCAGGTATGGGCAAAAGAAGTTGAGCTTAGATGCCAGGAACTTGATAATGTGAAAGCTAAACTTATTCCGGGGAAACAAGTTTTTGAGAAAATCAGAAAAAGATTCTCAAAATGAACTACAGTTTTTATAAGGTCGAAACATTTTTAAAATGACAAACGTACAGAATAGAGAAGCAATAGGCGCCGTGATGGTGGTCGGAGGCGGGATCGCCGGCATACAAGCGTCTCTTGATCTCGCTGAATCAGGGTTTTTGGTCTATCTTGTTGAGCGAAGCAGCGCCATAGGCGGACGTATGAGTCAGCTCGACAAGACCTTTCCCACGAACGACTGCGCCATGTGCATGATTTCTCCCAAACTCATTGGGTGCGCCAGCCATCCGAACATCAAGATTATTACTATGGCTGAACTCACTGCGCTAGAGGGTGCTCCCGGACATTTTGCCGCTACTGTTAAAAAGCATCCGCGTTATGTGAATGAGGCAAAATGTGTTGGTTGCGGGATTTGCGCTCAGAAATGCCCTACAAAGGTTCCTGATGAATACAATCAGGGCTTGATGACCCGCAAGGCCATACATGTCAGCTATCCACAGGCGGTTCCCCTGGTATATGCAATAGATAAGGAGCACTGCATATATTTTAAAAAAGGGAAGTGCCGAGCGTGCGAGAAGTTTTGCAAAAATAACGCAATAGATTTTGAACAAAAGACCGAGGAGTTGACCCTTAATATTGGGTCAGTAGTGCTTGCGCCAGGGATTGATCTTTTTGATGCAACTAAGGCTTCGGAATACGGGTACGGAAGGTATGAAAATGTCATCACTACCATGGAATTTGAAAGATACCTTTCCGCCACTGGCCCAACAGATGGGCACATTACCCGGCCTTCTGACAAGACGGTTCCCAAGAAAGTCGCATGGATACAGTGCGTTGGTTCACGTGAATCCATAAGGGAAGGCAGGGAGTTCTGCTCATCCATATGTTGCATGGCTGCCACTAAAGAGGCGGTCATTGCTACCAACCATCACCACGAACTCCTCCCAACTATTTTTTATATGGACTTGAGGGCGCAGGGAAAGGGATTTGACTCATATTGCGAGCGGGCAAAGGTTCAGGGAAATGTCAGGTATGTCCGGTCTATGATTTCACGTGTGGCGGAGAATCCGATCACCAAAGACCTTGTTTTGGCTTACCAAGACCCGGACACAGGCGAACGATGCGAAGAGGTCTTTCAATTGGTAGTGCTTGCAGTAGGGCTATCCCCTTCTGCTGAGGCAAAAGCTTTAGCTGAGCGCATTGGCATAGACTTAAACAGGTTTGGCTTTGCCGAGACAGACAAAAGACATCCCTTATGCACATCACGGAAAGGTGTCTATGTATGCGGCGGGTTTGAAGGCCCAAAGGACATACCTGAAACTGTTGCCCAGGCAAGCGCTGCTGCTGCGCGGGCGTCTCTTCCCATTGCCTCAGCCCGCGGACATGAAATAACCCCCAAATCCATACCTGCGGAGCGATCCATATTCGGTCAGGAACCGTGTATCGGGGTTTTTGTCTGTTGTTGTGGAATCAATATAGCAGGAGTAATTGATGTAAAAAATGCCGCTGAGTATGCCTTAAAGCTCCCTTATGTAGCGCTCTCCGAGGTCTTTTTGTTTGCCTGCTCCACTGATTCCAAGGTTCGGATGAAGGAACTTATAGAAAAGCACGGCATCAATCGTGTGGTGGTGGCGTCGTGTTCGCCAAAGACACACGAAGAGCTTTTTATGGCCACACTGCGCGAGGCAGGATTAAATCCTTATTTGCTGGAGATGGCGAATATTCGAAACCATTGTTCATGGGTTCATGGGGATAAGCCGGAGATGGCCACGCAAAAGGCGAAAGATCTTATTCGCATGTCGGTTCATCGGGTCGCGCTTCAGGAACCTATCAAGAGCAAGCCTGTGCCTGTAGTTCCGAGAGGGCTTGTGGTAGGAGGAGGGCTTGCTGGACTTACTGCTGCTGTTACGCTTGCGGATAATGGGTTTCAAACCTATCTTGTGGAACAATCCGGACAATTGGGCGGCCGTTATTTAGAAGGCGCCCCCAGCATTGAGGGATTTGACCCAAAGATGCAAGTTGATGATTTGATTAAACAGGTAAAAGACCATCCACGAATCGCGGTCTATACAAATTCTGAGGTAGAGAAGTTTTCGGGATATGTTGGAAACTTTCTTACCAGTATTAAAAAAAGCAATGGAGAGAAAAAATCTGTAAATCATGGCGCTGCGATTATTGCCACAGGCGCTGAAGAATACAAGCCCACAGAATACCTTTATGGCAGGCATCCTCATGTCATTACGCAGAGCGAGATGTTTAAGTCTGTTAAAGACGATCCTGAGCTTGCGCAGTCTATTAAAAATATAGTGATGATACAGTGCGTTGGCGCAAGAAACGAACAACATCCATACTGTGGCCGCACGTGTTGCAGCCAGGCGGTTGCTAATGCCATAATAATAAGAAAAGCCAACTCTGGCGCTGAGGTAATAGTGCTCTATCGTGATATCCGCACGTTTGGGTTTAAAGAACTCTATTACAAGGAAGCACGCGAGCATGGGGTTGTGTTTATCCGGTATGATAAAGAAAGACCGCCGGAGGTATTGGAAGACTCGGGGGCATTGAAGGTTAGCTTTGTTGAGCCAGCGCTTAGAAAAAAAATAACGATTTCCGCAGACAGGGTTGTATTAAGCGTTTCTCTGAGACCTCACCCCAAAGGAAAAGATGTCGCTCGTGTATTCAAGGCTGCGCGAGACGATCAGGGATTTTTACTGGAAGCGCATGTTAAACTGCGCCCCATTGATCTAGCCACTGACGGGATGTATTTGTGTGGAGACGCGCATAGTCCTAAATTTCCTGAAGAGACAGTGGTTCAGGCGCTGGGCGCGGCTGGAAGGGCAATGTCTATCCTGTCAAAGGAGGCTATGTATACAGGTCCGTCTTCTGAGGTGGACACAGAGCTTTGCGCAGCATGCCTGACATGTGTTCGTACATGTCCGTATGGCGTGCCCTATATTAATGAGGATGGCGTGTCACAGATAGACCCTGCCAGGTGCAGGGGGTGTGGAATGTGCGCCGCTGAATGCCCGGCGCAGGCGATACGAGTTTTTCACACAACTACTGAACAGATTGAGGCAAAGGTAGGCGGGCTTTTTGAGAGGGTAGTGTAGATGACTTCATAAAAAGTCCATCTGCT
>JAZDIE010000201.1:0-16699 GCA_043805295.1 Pseudomonadota bacterium | reverse complement strand
TGGTCTCCAACAGGGAGCAAGCAATAGCTGGAGAGGAGATAGGGTTTTAACGGAGTTCTAATATTTGAGAAAGCGCTTGGCAGATGTCATCAAGTTGATCCTGAGGTATTGTTTCGATACGAGACTTCAACCTGTGTTTTGCCACCGACCTAATCTGGTCAACAATAGCAACAGCCGGCTGGCCTTGACAGACAATAGGCACTGTAATTGGGGGATATGGTTTGGCTGAGGTAGATATGGGAATTTCTGTCATTCCTGGACGTCATCCGAGAAAGACTGCCACTCGTCAATCTCTTTCTGAAGGATTCTATCGCGATTAGCAGCAAGACAAGCTGCGGCAAGCATATCACTGTCTTCTGCTAGCTTCTGTTCAAGCAGGCGAGCTATCAAGCGTGATCTTTGCCGCGGCGGCACAGTGGCTTGGAATCTTCTAGCAATAATATCAGGTATTGATAATGTCATTCTCATATTCACACATTATGACTTATGACTATTTTATGTCAAGTTTATTTGCCCCCTTCCTACAAGTTCATCTTCCATTAGCGGTTGACAAAAAAATTCTCCAAAACTATAACTATTGTTGACCAGTTAAATATTAAGGAGTTAAAAATGGGCGATTCCAAGGAACCCTTAGGACGGCTTATTTATCTTTTGGCGCAAGATATCCGAAAGATAGCTGAAAAGGTGTTGATCCCGCATGACTTAACTCTGGAGCAACTGCTTCTGCTGAAAAGTATGTCGATTGACTCGGGAATAACACAGCGGGATCTTGGCAAAATTGCCAATAAAACACCGGCCAATATAACCAGGATGTTGGACCGTCTTGAGGCAAAAGCGCTTATTGCCCGGCGTACTGATCCGAGCGACCGGAGGGCCTGCCTGATTTTTTTGACCAACAAGGGGAGGACTTTGTTGGAGGGGGTAGAAGAGGTTTTTGAGACTTTTTCTGGTATGCTTCACAAGGGAATCAGCAGAGAGATGCAGGGGATTGTCAGGAACGCCATGGAAATAATGACCTCAAATATTGAAAAGATATCGCATGAGTTGAAAAAAAATTAATTATTAGGGGGTAACAGATGCGAATAATTCTATCTATTATAATAATATTAGCGCTTTCTCCAGCTTGTGCGCTTGCCGGACCTCCAGGGCCGGAAGACGGCCCAGCGCCGCTTGTTACGGTTGCGTTGGTTTCTGAACAGGACGTAAACCCGCCAATCGAATATGTGGGTCATGTGGAGGCCATTCAGTCTGTTGATATACGTGCTCGGGTCGAGGGCTTTATTGAACAGGTTGTGTTTGCAGAAGGCGATGATGTCCATGTTGGGGATATGCTTTATGCTATTGAACAAGCGCCCTACAAGGCAAAGGTTGACGCAGACAGCGCCAAGGTGGCGCAGTCTGAGGCGGACTTAGCCAAGGCCAGCCAACACCTGAAAAGATTACACGCCGCGCGTGTTGAAAGTGTGCGCGCTACTGATATGGATAACGCGGTTGCTGACGAGATTCACGCAAAGGCGCAACTTAAAGAAGACCAGGCTCTCCTGGCCGGTTCTCAGCTTAATCTAAGTTATACTACAATTAATGCGCCTATAAGCGGCAGGATAGGCCGTACTCTTTTTACCCGTGGGAATCTTGTAAATCCTGCTTCGGGCACATTAACCCGTATTGTTCAGCTTGCTCCAATCCGGGTGGTATATTCCATTAGCGAAAACAATTTGGGCGCTATCCAGACAGCCTTTGATGAATCAAAAAGGGGAAAAAAGAGCACAGTTTTAACGCCGCGGCTTAAGCTTGCAAATGGCAAGACACTTAAAACTATTGGCCAGGTGGATTTCGTGGACAACAAGGTGGATCCTGCCACAGGCACCATTGCGGTATGGGCGGTCTTTGACAACGCTGACGGCTTTCTGATTCCCGGCCAGTATGTCACGGTATTAATTACCCGCAGCGAACCCAAAATGATGCCGGTTGTGCCTCAGTCAGCGGTTCTTGTTAACCAGCAGGGGAGTTATGTTCTGGTCGTGGGGGATGGAAATACAGCCATTGCCAGGCCTATTACTACAGGGGCGGCTGTCGGCACTTACTGGGGAGTGGAATCCGGTCTGAAGGCGGGCGAAAAGGTTATTGTTGAAGGAATACAAAAGGTTCATCCTGGCCAGGTTGTGCATATTGCCATACGGCAATCAGTGGAGAGGTAGCCTATGTTTTCAAGGATATTTATAAACCGTCCCAGGCTGGCGGCTGTGGTGTCAATTGTTATAACCATCGCTGGGGGCATTGCCTTGTTCAATATTCCTGTAGCTCAATACCCCCAGATCACCCCGCCGGAGATCATGGTCTCAGCCGCTTATCCAGGGGCAAGCGCCCAGGTGCTGGCTGATACTGTGGCCGCTCCGATTGAAAAGGAAATCAACGGAGTTGATAACATGCTCTATATGTCATCATCCTGTTCCAACTCCGGCGTCTATACCTTAAGCGTCACCTTTGAAGTGGGCACAGATCCGGATATTGATCAGGTTAACTTGCAAAACAGGGTGCAGTTGGCTACACCAAAGCTCCCACAGGAGGTTGTGGCCCAGGGTATAACTGTGCGCAAACGTTCTTCGGATATCATGGCGGCCATAAGCTTTTATTCCCCCAATAAAAGCAGAGACATGCTCTTCCTGAGCAATTATGTGAGCAATAATGTAAAGGATGCCCTGGTACGTATAAAAGGCGTAAGCGATGTTTTTATATTTGGAGAAAAGGAATACAGCGTTAGGATATGGATAAATCCAGATCAATTGACTGCAAAAGGGCTGACCGCAGATGATGTTATTTTAGCCATCCGCCAACAAAATATCCAGGCTGCCGTAGGCGGGGTTGGAGGCGAACCGGTTGATGACAACCAGCAGGTTCAGTATACCCTGCTTGCCAAGGGGCGTCTTTCCGACATTGAAGATTTTAAAAACATTATTGTCAGCGCCAATAGCCAGGGCGGAGTGGTGCGGGTCCGTGATATTGCAGAGGTTGAACTGGCGGCCAAATCATACGCCCAGGAATCAACTTTAAACGGCGCTCCTGCGGCGACCATCGGAGTCTATCGTTCTTCCAGCGCTAATGCAATGAACACCATGAAGGCGATTAGGGCAGAGCTTAAACATCTTGCCAAAAGCATGCCTGGCGACATGAAATATCAGATCATCCTTGATACTACAGGGTATGTGCAAGCAGCCATTGATGAGATTATCATGACCCTTCTTCTCACAAGCTTTCTGGTTATTCTGGTTGTCTTTATATTCTTACAGGATTGGCGAGCCACTTTGATACCAGCAGTGACTATTCCGGTTTCACTGATCGGAACCTTTTCTGTATTGCTGGCGCTGGGGTATAGCGCCAATACCATATCCCTTTTTGCCTTGATAATGGCTATTGGTGTAGTGGTAGACGACGCCAATGTGGTTGTGGAAAATGTCGTCAGGGTTATGCATGATGAGAAACTCCCTGCAAAAGAGGCTGCCATCCGTGCCATGGGTCAGGTCACAGGACCGATCATCGCCACCACACTGGTGCTTTTTGCTGTTTTTGTGCCTGTGGGTTTTATGCCTGGAATCACAGGTCAGCTTTATAAACAGTTTGCCGTGACCATGTGCACTTCTGTGTTTATCTCAGCAATCTGCGCCCTGACGCTAAGTCCCGCCATGTGCGCAACTGTGCTGCGTCCGCCAAAGACTATCCGCCGCGGCCCTCTTGCCTGGTTCAACCGGTCGCTGGACGCATCTCGAAAAGGATATGTCGCAAGTTCCGCCTGGCTTATCCGGCGTTTGGCAGTAGCGTTGTTAGCGCTTGTTATTATTATTGGCGGCGCTTATTTTCTCTTTTCAACCCGGCCTACAAGCTTTTTACCTGACGAGGATCAGGGATACTTTTTCATGAATGTGCAACTCCCTGAGGCTGCATCGCTTGCCCGAACCAGCAAAACCATGCAACAGATTACATCAGATATTAAAGGGATCAAAGGAGTAAGCGATGTTATTGGTGTGAGCGGTTTCAGCCTTTTAAGCGGCAATGCCGATAATGTCGGATTTGCCATTGCCATATTAACCCCATGGGATGAACGAAAACACCCTGGCCTTAAACTGGGCGCCATTGTGGGACGGGCGCAAGGCAAACTTGCATCTATCTCAACGGCCAACAGTTTTGCCTTTACACCGCCGGCAATCATGGGAATGGGTGCAAGCGGCGGTTTTGATTTCCGCCTTAAAGCAATGGAAGGGCAGAGTCCCCAGGGGCTTGCCTCTGTCACGCTGGCCATGATGATCGCCGCAAACCAGGACCCGACCCTTATGAGGGTTTTTTCCACATATACCGCTAACACACCCCAGGTATTTCTGGACATTGATCGCACCCGTGCTGAATATCTTAAAATACCAATTGCAAGGATATTCTCTACCCTTCAGGCGCAGCTTGGTTCAAGCTACGTCAATGATTTTAATCTAAACGGCCATACTTATCAGGTCAAGGTTCAGTCCCAAGCCCCATACAGAGACGCGGTCAGTGACATAAACAGGCTCTATGTGCGCAGTAATGACGGAAAAATGGTGCCAATGACAAACCTTGCGACAACCTCAACAGTCCTGGGTCCTCAGGTTGTCAACCGTTATAACCAGTTCCTAAGCGCTCAGATTAACGGCGGCGCAAGCCCAGGTTTTAGCTCCGGAGAGGCAATGGCGGCTATGGATCGTATCGCAGCCTCGACCCTCCCTCCAGGGTATTCCTTTGAATGGTCGTCTATGTCCCTTCAGGAGCAGAAGGCTGGCGGGCAGATTGCGGTTCTTTTTGCCCTGGCCCTGATTTTTGCATATCTCTTTATGGCCGGACAATACGAGAGCTGGAGCATACCACTTTCTATCATTCTCTCAATCCCTGTGGCAACATTAGGTGCGCTGGCCGGGTTGTGGCTCTTCGGCCTTCCTCTAAGCATCTACGCCCAGATTGGTCTGGTGTTGCTGGTGGGGCTGGCTGCCAAAAACGCTATATTAATTGTAGAGTTTGCCCAGGAACGGCGGAAAGACGGCCTGCCTATAGCCGCTGCTGCTGTGGATGGCGCAAGCATCAGATACCGGCCTGTATTGATGACTGCCTTTACTTTTATTCTAGGGGTTTTCCCTATGGTAATCGCCACAGGCGCCGGAGCAGGTAGCAGGCGGGCTGTCGGCGTTACGGTATTTTCAGGGATGCTGGCAGGAACCGTGATCGGTATTTTTTTGATCCCGGCGCTTTATTATATCTTCCAATCCGCCAGTGAAAAAGGAAGAGCCAGGCGTAGGCGTAGAAGGGGGGGTGTTTCCATGCCTTTGCTTTTAAGCATTATATTAGCAACGTTTCTGACAGGATGCGCAATGGTGGGGCCGGACTATACAAGAGTGGAGCCAGCCACGCCAAAGACATGGCATACTAAACTTCAGGATGGTCTAACCGCTGAAAAAATTGACCAGAAGGCCATTGCCCAATGGTGGAATTTATTGAATGACTTGAAACTTGAAACCCTTGTGGAACGCGCGGTCTCTGGGAACCTGGATATGAAAAACGCTAAGGCCAAAGTCCGTGAAGCCCGCGCATTGTGGTCTATGGACCGCGCCGCGTTTTTTCCTACCTTAAATGGCAATGCCTCGGCTACTAAAACCAGGGGGAGCGAAAAGAGCGGGAGCGGCAGGGAGAGTGAGCTTTATGCCGCTGGATTTGATGCAGGGTGGGAGATAGATCTCTTTGGCGGTAAGCGCAGGGGTGTAGAAGCGGCCAAGGCTAATTTAGAAGCATCTGAGGAGGATACACGCGATGTGCTGGTGAGTCTGGTGGCTGAAGTGGTTTTAAACTATATAGAAGTAAGGACATATCAAGCCCAACTGGCAGTGTCTGCGGCCACTATCAAGTCACAGGAAAAGTCCTATGAATTAAACCTTTCCAGATATCAGGCCGGGATTATAGACGAGATAGCAGTCCAGCAGTCCCTTTACAGCCTGGAACATACGCGTTCCAGTGTTCCTGGGCTTGAAACCGGCCTCGCAGCCGCTCAAAACCGTCTCTCTGTACTGCTTGGAGAAATGCCTGGCTCAATTGAAAAAGAACTGGCTGATACCTTGCCGATTCCAGCGCCGCCTCTTACAGTGGCAATCGGTGTGCCGGCAGAGGCCATGCGCCGCAGGCCTGATATACGCAGGGCGGAACGGAACCTGGCGGCTGCCACAGCACGAATCGGCGTAGCCACAGCAGACCTTTATCCAAAGCTCCGGCTGACCGGCACAATCGGTCTTGAGTCCACTAAAAGCAGCGAGCTTATGGAATGGGCAAGTCACACCTGGAGAATCGGGCCAGGGATTACCTGGAATATATTTGATGGCGGGGCAATCCGCCAGAATATCGAGGTTCAGAATGCACGTCAGGAACAAGCCCTGATCCAATATGAGGCAGCAGTGCTTAATGCCCAAGAGGAAGTGGAAAACGCCATAGTCTCCTATGCCAAAGAACAACGCCGCAAAGAATCTCTTTGCTCAGCGATGAACGCGGCGCAGCGGACTTGCGAGCTTGCTAATGATCAGTATCAGGCAGGTTTGGTGGACTTCAGCAATGTCCTGGACGCTCAAAGAGCATTGCAATCTTTTGAGAACGAACTTGCCGTAAGCAAAGGGACTATTGCCTCAAATTTGGTGCGCCTATACAAGGCGCTTGGCGGCGGATGGGAAACATGGGGACGTCCATAAAATTATAAGTTAACTCTTGCACGGAAACGATATACCCTTGTAAAGACCCTTTGCCGCTTTCTAAGCCGCCTACACTTCTGATTATCCCGCCGCCAACTAGCTAAGGCCTACGACCTTTGATAATAATATGATGAAGTGCATGAGGAGCGTCAATGCGAGATCGTCGTGGCATGCAAAATAGATATCATGCTAAATTATAATTTTATGGGCGTCCCCATTTGCATACTGAAAGTTTTCAACGAATCCATCAATTTTTTAGCACAAGGAAGTAGACTTTCCCGCGTTGCTTCATGCTTCCTGCGGCAAGAGAGGCGTATAGCCCCTTTCCAAAAAAAAGGTCTACCCTCGCTTCCCCCTTGATCGCGCCGCCTGTGTCCTGGTTAAACGCAAACCGGCTGAACTTTTGCCAACCCTGGATTGACCGGTTTTTTGCTATCACAGGCTTTTCAGAGGTTATAAAGGCCAACGCGCCTTTTGGGAAAAGCGACTTGTCTGTGGCAATAGAACGGCCTGGCGTGAGCGGAACAGATATAGACCCTATTGGCCCTTGATCCACAAACCTAAAAAAAACATAGCTCTGATTGTAGTTGAATATACGCTCCATATCTTCAGGGTGTTTTTCCAGATACGCACGTATCCGCTGCATAGACATATCTTCCAGGGTGATCTTTCCTTCGTCAATAAGAAGTTTTCCAATGCTTTTATATGGCCGTCCGTTTGCGCACGCATACCCTACGTTAAGAGTCTTTCCGTTTTCCAGCACAACCTTTCCAGATCCCTGGATATGCAAAAAAAAGAGCGTAACCGGATCGCGAACCCAAAGCAGTTCATAACCATTACCATGGAGCGCGCCATCAGAGTCTATCTCCTTGCGGTCATAGTAGGGGACAAAGGCGCGTCCAGAGCATCGGCCTGTAAAGTTACGCCCTTGTAGCCTGGAGTCAAAAAGCCCCATATCAATTTGTGCCAAATTGTCAGGCTGCCGGTATATTGGATACTGGTATTTTGGTGTGCGAGAGAGGCTGCCGGATAAAACAGGTTCGTAGTAACCAGTAAAAAGCGCTTTACTTTTTTGCCCATGCCTTCCCCCTTTGGTCTGGTAGATTGAAAACTTTTTCTTGATTTGAGCGTTAATCTCTTCAGGTGTTGGATTTGCGTCTATTATTTTGATAAACGTCTCTATGGAGCGCGCCATATGTGTTGCGGAAAATGTATCATGACCAAACTGAAAGAGGGCAGAGGCAGGCAGAGACGTTAGATATTTCAGACTTTCCTGGGCTGCCTTACGCGCTGAGGTAAGGCTCATATCATCTGTAAAGCGCGGGTACTCATTGGGTTTGAGCCGAATCATCGCCTCCTTGCGCGTGACAGGACGTGATTGCATAAGCAAGGCGCACCCATTTAAGGCAGACAAAAAGACAAGGCTGCATAGTAATAAACAAAGGCTGAAGGCTGAAGACCGAAGGCGCGAACAACCTTTTGGCCTTGCTCGAAGTTTTGTATGATGACACATAATTTCTCCCTAAAAACCTTCAGCCTTTGAACCTTCTCTAACTCTGAACAGTTATTTGGGCTGAGCCGAGACCAATGAGACCGAGACTGTATCCAGGCGGGCTGATGCGTTATCAACAATAACCCCAATAGTATTTCCTGGTGTCAGATCGCAAGTATAACTTGTTGGAATTGACACCTCTATCATCACATCAGTTAGAAGCACAGCAAGCCTGTCCCTGCGTTTTTCCACGACAAGCGCCTCGTGTTCGCGTCCCTTAACCTGTTCCAGGTATTTCAGCAGCCAATATCGTTCGCGCCGTTGTTGCAAAAGGGTTATCAATTTCAAAGGTTCTTCTGCTTGCTGGATTATTCTCTCTATCTCCTGCTTGCCATAGGAACAAACCCCTGATCTCAACCTGCTTTTCAATTGACGTTGCACTACCAGGTCAAGATACTTTCGTATAGGAGAAGTCCATGTGGAGTACATATCAAGGCCAAGACCTGAGTGCGCCTCAGGCGTGCATGTCAGGATTGCTCGGCTCATAAACCTGCGCTGCAACCAGTGTTGAAGAAGCGGGTCGTCATTGCCATTTTTTCCTATAAGCCGTTGAGTCGGTTCGCATTGGGATCGATACACAGATGCAAGTCCCTGCTCTGTCAAAAACCGGGCCGCAAGCCAGTTTGCCATGATCATAAGCTCTGAGACGATGATATGGCTAAAGCCTTCCCTGTCGACCCGTTTTGTTGACACAAGTTTATTTTCGCCAATTAATACATGTATTTCAGGAAGCATCATTAAAAAAGCGTTGCTTGATATCCGGTAATTGCGAAACCATTGCGCCGCCTTGTAAAGCGATTGCAACGCCTCATCCTCTTTGGCTAAACTATCCACTGCGCTATAGGTCAATTGACGATCCACCGTTACCACGCCTTCAAAGAATTCAAAATCACGGATCAGGCCAGTTGGATCAATATGCGCCGATACGCTTACAACAGGCCTTTCTTTTCCCCCTTTTAAGCTGCATATGTCATTACAAAGAATAGGCGGAAGCATGGGAATTGTTTTATCCGGCAGATAAATTGAAGACGCCCGTGTAATTGCCTCCTGGTCTGTCGGGCAGCCCTGAGATATATACTCCGCCACGTCAGATATATGCACCCATATCCTGTACCCGTCACCCTCAGGCTCAACGCTTAAGGCATCGTCAAAGTCAGAGGTATATTCGCCGTCAATAGTGATAGTGGAAAGATGGGTCAGATCCTTCCTGCCTGTTAAAATGGCAGACATGAACGTTTGCGGGTTTAAGGCTATCCTTTCAGCGTCGTTGATTACCTCTTGCGGAAATGAATCAGGGACGCTATTTTCTATCAGGTCAAGATTTTCATCGTTTTCCCATTCTCCCATAGAGACAAGTATCTCAAATATACGATCCCTTGATTGGACACCTGCCCGATCAAGTATAGCTTTGGCAAGTTGATGGAATGGACTCTTTTTTCCAAAAACGTAGAATGACTTGAGCGCGGGAATAAGTTCTTCTGTTCCAGCAGGGCTGGTGGTTTTAGCATGTCGCCCTGTAATCCACGTAGCGCCTGCCTCGATTAACGCCTCTTTCCTGGCATCCTCTTCCCTGCGCCGCACAATTTGATCGACCTCGTCTTGTGTGTGGGGCCAGAATTTGCGTCCGTCAAATTTGAAATATATCCGGTCTCCAAAAAAGGCCCTGATCACTGCTGATAATTTATCGCTTGACGGCTGGCTTCCGAACCATAGTTCAGCAACCTCTTCGGCCTCATACCATCTCTGTTCGATATTAAGTACTTCCCAAATCTCTGGCACGCTTACCTTTTCAGCAAGACTTGCCCTTTGCTTTAAAATACCGGAAAGTTGATTAATGGCGTAAGCCCTTCCAGATGATGGATCGCAGGAGCGGGGAGAGATAGTAAGCAACCGTTTTTGGCCAAGGCTGACCTCACGGCCACCTTCAGTAACGATACGGACCTTGTCAGAGGTATGCCCTAAAATCACCCCTCCAATCAACTGCTTTTCCGAAATAAATTCAACGATATCACCTAATTGCATTTTGTATCATACCCAGAGGAATACCCCTTTACCTTTTCTGACATTTGGATCGCTGATTCCATAGTTGTTTTAAGATCAATAGTAGTCAATATTCGTTCTTCGCATACCACACTGCCGTTTATGATTACTGTACTTATATCGCTCCCATTAGCCGAATATACCAGGCTGGAATAATAATCATACATAGGCGTCAGGTGTGGCTTTTTTGTATCTATTACTATAATATCCGCCCGCTTTCCTGCTTCAAGTGAACCGCAGATTTCTTTTAACCCCAAAACTTCTGCTCCGTTGATGGTTGCCATGCGCACGACAGTCTTTGCGTCCATAACGGTCGAATCCATTTCAGTCACCTTATGAATCTTAGCCGCTGTATCCATCTCCTGGAACATGTCAAGATTGTTGTTGCTTGCGCATCCGTCAGTTCCCAATCCGACTGTTACGCCGAGACTGATAAGTTTAGAAATAGGAGATACCCCTGACGCAAGCTTCATATTGCTCTCAGGGTTATGCGCTACCTTTACTTCATATTGCTTAAACATGGCGATCTCATCATCAGTCAAAAAAACAGAATGGTCCGCGATTAGGCGGTCACACAATATTCCGCATTTTGCCAAATGAGAGACAGGCGTGTCGCCATATCTTTCTCTTATCTGGTTGACCTCGTCTTTTGTCTCCGCCACATGTATGACCAGCGGCGCGCGATATTTATCCGCGATCATTTTTGCTTTTTTTAAAAGCTCAGGCGAGCAAAGATATGGGGAATGAGGCTCAACCGCTATTTTGATGAGCGGATCGTTTTCCCACTTGTGGAACAACATCTCTGTATATTCAAAGCCCTTTTCAATCGGGCCATAGTTGGGCGACGGGAAGTCGTATAATACTTCTCCTACAACAGCGCGCATGCCGGAATTTTTGGCCGCCTCAGCCACCGCGTCCTCGAACAGATACATGTCACAGAATGTAGTAGTGCCGGAGAGTATCATCTCAGCGCACGCAAGGCGCGCCCCTATATATACCATGTCATAAGAAAGATAAGCCTCTGCTGAAAAAATATGTTCTTTAAGCCAGGCCATGAGCGGCAGATCATCCGCCAGCCCCCTGAAACAGGACATAGAGGCGTGTGTATGTGTGTTTACCATGCCTGGCATCACAATGCCACCCCTGGCGTCTATCTCTTTTTTCCCCTTGAAACCTCCGCATATCTCATTATGCATGCCTACTGCGACAATACTATCTCCTTTTACCGCCACTGCGCCTGGAAAAAATATAGAACCTGTATTGTCTACAGTTAAAACTGCCCCGTTTTTTATTATAAGATCAACAAGCTTCATATTAATATCCTATCAGCTTTTTTATACGCTCCGCAATCGGAGGATGTGTGCTAAAAAGTGTCATAAGGCTTGCTCCAGTCAAAGGGTTTACTATAAACATATGCGCAGTGGAAGGGTTAGCGGCCAGAATCGCTACACTCTCGCCCATCGTTAAAAAACTTGACCCATCGCGCCATGTTTGCCAGCATCATAATCGCCACTGCAAGTGGTTGCGGCAATAGAACTGACAAGGATATCCCTGTTTTTTATATGCCCCAGCTCATGGGCAAGCACGCCTTTTAATTCCTCCTGATCCAATAGCCTCATGATTCCGCTTGTGACTGCGACTACTGCATGTTGCGGATCCCTTCCTGTTGCAAAGGCGTTTGGGGCATCGGAAGAGATTATGCATATCTTTGGCTTTGGAATCCCTCCTTGTTGAGAGAGCGTTGAAACCATACGATGGAGTTCCGGCGCTTCTGCTTCTGAAACTGCTTGCGCCCTGTACATAGCAAGGACTATCTTATCTGAAAACCAATAGCTCCCGAAATTCATGATCATCGCAATGCCAAACGCGATCACCATGCCGTGAGTTCCGCCGATCATGCGGCCAATCAACATTATAAGCCCGGTAAGGGCGCCTAAAAGCAACACTTCCATTCCTGGTGGATGATATTGGTCAGGATGGCGTACTCTTCATCGCCCTTGATCTCGTGGTCTTTCCAGTAATCGGTCAGCTTGTTGCGGGTTTCCTGCCCCATCATCCGCTGTTGAATCCACTTTTCGCTTCTGCCATGCTGCTGCCAATATTCACGGGCACGGTCGAGGGAACGGGCGGGATCGCTCATGTCCTGAATGCGTTCATAACCTACTTTGGCAAGCCATAGCTTTATCGGCTCGGCCTTGGGACTGGGCACCGACTGAATCAGGCGCAGCAGTGTTTCCGGGTCAGCTACATCCGTCAGATATTTTTTCCTGTCAGCGGCCTCCAGTTTCAGTTGGTGACAATTTGTCACCGACTCACTGCCTTCTTTTTTAAGTCTCTCTTTAAGCTTGTTCCAATATTTTCGCGCTGTTTGATAATCTGCCTGTCCGGTAAGCACAGCCACAATATCCACCACTGAAAAAAACCATGTCCCTGTTTTTTCGTCATAGATACGGCGAATTTTGTGGTTCTCGAATACGGCAAGGGTGGTTTCTTTAGTCATGGTATATAGCCTCCGTTTTGCAGCTCAATTCGGTACGCACTACGTTCTGAATTTCTTTTTTCATTTCAAGCCCTCCGCGCTGCCGGTAATTTCAGCCAGCATGGTCACAATCTCCGATTCCAGACTTTTGACATCGGCAGCAATAGCTTCCAGAGCGCGGGGCGGCTCGTAGCGGTAGAAATGGCGGTTCAGCGGAATCTCGTAGCCCACCTTTTTAGAGCATTCGATTTCGCGATCTTAAAATGCAGCAATATCGACCGCAGATGCCTCACCGTCCCTGCTATGGATTCGTGCGTAGATGGCACCCGGATCATCGTTCCTGGTTATTAATTAAGGTAAAGTCAGCGCCGCTTCTCGCCCATGGCACTTTTGCCTGAAGAATACCATCTTTCTCACATTCAATACGGGGCACTCTTGCGGTAAAAAAACATTCATACTGGAAAAAGTTAAGATGTCTCCACCTCTTTTCGGTGGTGTCGTACGCCTTTGATGGCTTACCACATTTCGGACAAGCAAAAACACTGCCTTTAGGAAAATCGATAAATATGTTAAGAACTTTCTTGCCTTCTATAAACTCAACCCCTTTTACTTGCCATGTCAGCTCTAATTTGATGGCCTTTTCAAAAAGCGATGTGATGATCTCCATAATCAATCTCCATTTCGTGTACTAAATGGAGACTTTATATCACATTACCCACTCAATGTGAGAAAGACCCTAATTTTAATACCCCCTCAGCTTTTTAATACGTTTAGCGATTGGAGGATGAGTGGAAAAAAGGGTCATAAGGCCTGCGCCAGTTAAAGGGTTTACTATAAACATAGAGGAGCGCGGTTCACTATAGTATTTCCTGAAGCTCGTCTTTAGACATTTCGCAGTCTTTCAGTATTTGAGCAAGAAGGCCGCGACCTATTGACTCTCCCCTATGAACAGGAACAACAGTGCATCTACCATCGAGATGCTGAAGGAAATGATGACTCCCCTTTGTACGGACTACCTTAAACCCTATTTTTAGTAACGCTCGGACAAGCTTGCTACCCGTAATGGAAGGGAAAGTGCTCATATATTAACCGCTATCCGTTGGACACCAATGAATTCATTCGAAGACGTGTCTTTTACATCAAGGCAAAGCTCTATGGCCTCACGAACTCTTTTCATCAAGACATCAAGCGATTTAGCCTGAGTATGACATCCTCTAAGTGAAGGAACAGATGCCACAAAGTATCCGTCTTCGTCCTTTTCTATAACTACACTAAATTCTCGAATCATTTTTAAACCCTCCAGAAAATAGAATGTAATCCGTCAATCGGCACAAACTCATGAATAGCCAACAACATCCGCAAGCTGATGGTCATCCGTGTGCAAACGACCAGTATCATACTAACTTTCCGGCAAAAATACTATCTTATTATCCTGGACATCGACTACAATTCTGGCATTTTCAGGAAAATGGCCGCTTAATATCTCTTTAGCCAGATCGTTTTCAATATAGCGTTGGATAGCCCTTTTTAAAGGTCTGGCGCCGTAGAGTGGATCATAACCTTCTTGCGCGAGAAATGTTTTTGCCGCATCAGTAAGCGAAAGCAGCACATGTTCACCCTCCAGCCGTTGTCTAAGCTTTTCGATCTGGATTCCTACGATTGTCTTGATTTGTTCTGTGTCAAGGTTGTGGAAAATAATGATGTCGTCCACCCTGTTTAAAAATTCCGGCTTAAAGTGAGCGCGCAGGGCTTCAGTCACCCTTTTTTCCATTTCTTTACGATCTTGCAAGCCAATTTCCTGGATAAACTGGCTTCCTATATTAGAGGTCATGATAATTATCGTGTTCTTGAAATCAACCGTCCTGCCGTGGCCGTCTGTCATTCTTCCGTCATCAAGCATCTGAAGCAGCGCGTTGAACACCTCAGGATGGGCTTTTTCTATCTCATCAAATAGCACAACCGAGTACGGTTTTCTTCGCACAGCCTCGGTAAGATATCCCCCTTCTTCATACCCCACATATCCTGGAGGAGCGCCTATAAGCCTGGCCACAGAGTGCTTTTCCATATATTCCGACATATCTATGCGGATCATAGCCTGCTCGTCATCGAACATGAATTCAGCTAATGCCTTTGCAAGCTCGGTCTTTCCAACACCGGTCGGACCCATAAAAATAAATGACCCTATCGGCCGGTTCGGGTCCTGAAGCCCTGATCTGGCGCGGCGCACAGCGTTTGAGACTGCAATCAACGCATTGTCCTGGCCTATAACTCGATGCTGCAACCGTGCTTCCATGTTGAGCAGTTTTTCCCTCTCGCTTTCCATCATTCTGGAAACGGGTATGCCTGTCCAGCCAGATACGATAGCTGCTATGTCGTCCCTATCCACTTCTTCTTTCAGCATTTTTTGCCCGGTTTGGAGTTCTTGCAGGTGTTCTTGAGCCTCTGTCAGACGTTGTTGAAGATCCCGAGCAACTCCGTAACGCAGCTCAGCCGCCCTGGCAAGATCTCCATTCCGCGTTGCCTGCTGTTCCTCTGTGGCGGCCTGTTCTATTTCTTCCTTTACCTTCCGTATGTTTTGGATAGCGACTTTTTCGTTTTGCCAGTGAGCTTTCATCTCTGAGGCCTTGTCCTTCAAATCCGCCAAGTCTTGCTCAAGCTTGACAAGACGCTTTTTTGAATCCGCGTCAGACTCTTTTTTTAATGCCTCGCGCTCGATCTCTATTTGAATAATCTTGCGCTGCGCTTCATCTATATCCGAAGGCATGCTGTCTATCTCAATCCGTAGCTTTGAGGCTGCTTCATCTATAAGGTCTATGGCCTTGTCCGGCAAAAACCGGTCCGCCAGATACCTGTGCGAAAGAAGGGCAGCAGCCACAATGGCCGAGTCTTTGATGCGAACGCCATGATAGACCTCGTATCGCTCCTTTAGCCCCCTTAAGATAGATACCGTGTCCTCCACGCTAGGCTCTTCTATCATCACCGGCTGGAAGCGCCGTTCAAGCGCAGGGTCTTTTTCTATATACTTTCGGTATTCGTTTGTTGTAGTGGCTCCAACGCATCTGAGGGTACCCCTTGCAAGGCCAGGCTTAAGCATGTTTGATGCGTCCAACGCCCCTTCGGCAGCGCCTGCCCCAACCACTGTATGCAGCTCGTCGATAAAAAGTATTATTTCTCCGGACGCCTGCTCTACTTCCTTTACAACCGCCTTTAGCCGATCCTCAAACTCTCCCCTATACTTTGCTCCGGCTATAAGCGATCCCATGTCCAGCGCGAGTATGCGCCTGTCTTTTAATGTCTCAGGGACATCACCTGAGGCGATTCTCTGTGCAAGCCCTTCAACAACCGCAGTTTTGCCGACCCCTGGACGGCCTATTAAAACAGGGTTGTTTTTGGTTCTTCTTGAAAGCACCTGGGCGATCCGGCGTATCTCCTCGTCCCTGCCAATAACAGGATCAAGCTTTCCGGTCTTTGCAAGCGCGGTCAGGTCGCGGCTGTATTTTTCCAGCGCCTGGTATTTATCTTCAGGGTTTTGATCTGTGATTCTAGTCGTGCCGCGAATCTCCACTAGAGCTTTCATGACCGCATCTCTTTCGACACCATGACGTTTCAAGATGCGGGACGCCTCAGAGTCCTTTTCCTCAATTACAGCGATAAGTATATGCTCAACACTGACGTATTCGTCTTTCATGCTGGA
This sequence comes from Pseudomonadota bacterium, assembly GCA_043805295.1. GTDB lineage: Bacteria > Desulfobacterota > Desulfobacteria > Desulfobacterales. Next base: position 194 of record JAZDIE010000201.1, on the reverse strand, counting down.
CGCCTCGGAAAAGGCCTTTTCCAGCACATTTTTTGACTGAGGCGAAAGATATGCCTCTACTGCGCCGCTTACTTTCGGCTTTTTTTCAAGGACGGTTTTAATCTCGGAAGCAATAGCGTCAGGGGATGAGCCAAGCTTTCTTAATATAGAGCGTGCGATCCCGTCACCCTGTTCGACCATAGCAGATAGTATAT
>JAZDIE010000200.1:0-3504 GCA_043805295.1 Pseudomonadota bacterium | reverse complement strand
TTTCCTGGCGCTGTCTATCTTGCCTCAAAAGACGGCGTACAGATTTGCCACGAGGCCTGTGGGTTTAGACGTCTTGCTCCCAATATGCCAATGACATTGAATACAATGTTCGACCTTGCCTCCTTGACCAAGCCTCTGGCCACTGTTGCTGCTGTAATGGTTCTGGCACAAAAAGGGGCGCTTGGGCTTGAGGATCGAATAGGAGATATTATTCATCCATTTCAAGAAACTGATAAAAATCATATTACTATACGACAACTCCTTTCTCACACCTCTGGGCTGCCGGATTATCGGCCATTTTATGAGCGGCTTATCTTGCTTCCTCATCCTCAACGCAAAAAATCGCTTCTAAATATGATTGTTTCAGAAAGGTTTGCGGCGCCTCCTGAGACAAAGTATATATACAGTGATATCGGTTTTATGATCCTGGGATGGATAATAGAGACTGTCGCCAACAAACCGCTGGATAAATTTGTTTATGATACTATATATCAGCCATTGGGATTACGCGGCCTTTTTTTTATTCCGTTAGATACATGTAATATAAAACCTGACTATGGCTTTGCCGCGACAGAGGATTGCCCGTGGCGCAAAAAGATACTTAAAGGAGAGGTGCATGACGATAACGCATATGCCATGGGAGGAGTAGCCGGACATGCCGGACTATTCGGCACTGCAAGCGAGGTGCATATCCTTCTCCTGGAACTTCTAAGCGCATACCATGGCTTTGCCAGATCAGGCGTATTTGACAGTCATATAGTCAACGCTTTTTTTTCGCATCAAATTCTGGGCCGCACACTTGGGTTTGACGTTCCATCTGGCATCACGCCAAGCTGCGGCAAGTATTTTTCACAGGAGACGGTAGGACATTTAGGATTTACCGGCACCTCGTTTTGGATTGACTTACCCCGTTCAATCATTGTAATCCTCTTGACCAATAGAGTTCACCCGACCAGGGATAACAACAAAATAAAAGAGTTTCGTCCGGTCTTTCATGACGCTATCATGGAAGACCTTTAAGTGGAACTGGAGTCGAAAGAGGTTTTGGATTGCCATTCGGTTAATCGATTTTGGCCAGTTCCAGGAGAATTGATCAAGGGTTTTGATGACAGGGAAGCGGGCATTTTTGATCCGACGGAGGGTGGCGCGATCACGACGAAGGTGCAACTCGCCCTCGGTAAGTTTGGCGAGATAGTCGATATAGCCTAAGCCATCCCGTACTTCTGTCTCTTGCGGTTACGATGAAAAGGGTATGGCAGTGTTGACACTGTCGATTTTTGATGTGAGTTATGACCTGTTACCTCCAGGTCAATCATCGTGCAAGCAGCGGGAATAAGGGAATAAAATAAATTTAAAGAAGGAAGAAAACAGGAAGAATAATTTTAATAATTGAATGGGTAGGAAGAAGATCCAGAGGAAAGAAAAGCCAACATGTTCATAAGGCCAGGATTACGGCAGTTTCAGGTTGCCACTGACATTAGCACACATCAAAACAGATTCTTTTCTCGCTAATTCGGCATTGTTTCAGTGTGCTATTTTTGCCTACAATACTCTTCGCTGGATGGCCATGATGAGTGGTGATACAATATTGCGTAGCTGGGAAGTCCAAACTATTCGTGCTTTTTTAATTCGTGTGTCGGGCAAGCTTCTTGTAGAAGGAAATCAACTGCAACTAAAAACTCCGCCCGATCACTTGTATGCTACCCCAATGGGATGCTTGGACGGCTTTGGCGATCTAACCGCTCCCTGCACGATTGGCAAGCCTCAGAAGGTTGCTGATCTAGGTCGAAGCAAAGAATAGCACGGAAGGATGAGAATGGAGAATAGCGTCTTTTTTTTCAAAAAAACCTCCATAGGCAGGCGTTCAGGGAAGCCTACAATGACAATGTCATCGTCATTTCTGAAAGAGATCAACAAATTTCGACCTCTCAAGCCCTTCTACGACATGTTTAGATGGCGTTTATATCCCTGTTGTCCCTGCTGAAAACAGGATTGCAGGATTTAGGTTATACTGAGCAGGTCTACTCTCGGACCTGCCATTGGAACATCGGGAGTCCCGTTGCCCGTGAACGGTTACAAAATGTTGAACCCCTACTAGCCCTTTCTCGATTCGCGCGCCTTGCAATGGAAAGATCAGAACCCTAACAAGACATCTTTGACTTAGACTTTTTACGAGTTTATCAGCCGTTCAGGGGAAGCCAGAAAAACCCAACCTATACTATCTCGTTCAGGATGCTTCCCACCATCTTATCAGCTACTTTTGCATGATCAATATTATAGGTATTATTATCAACCTTTTCCTTGATCGATTCTACCTTTTCAGAGCGGATGTCCGGCGCTTCTGCCGCCAGTTTTGCGACAAGCTGGGCATCTCGAGAAGTGCTGGATATATTTACCACATCTCCCCTGACAGCATCCTCTACCTTCTGAACAGCCGCTTTTTCAACATCCGCCGCCTGGGTTGACTCTGCCTTGTCCACATATTTATTCGCTTCATAACCCATGCGCTCTGTTATTTTGATATCACTCATTTTCCACCTCCTATTTCACTCAAACATGTTTTCCCCGATTTTAGTCTTTGCAATCTCTTCAAGTCGCTGTCTCAAAAAATCAGACTCCTCAGCAGGGACAACTTCCAGGGTTCCCTTCTGCTTATTGATTACCTTAAATACCAACGCATCGGAATCAACATCCTTGTCCACGCTAAGGTTACTGCCGTATTCATCCTCCAGTTCCTTAAGGGTATCTACCTCCACATCATTGCTCGGCCCGTTTATCGCTATCCGATCCACAACCTCAGACGCTATCTTGCGAATTATGGCCGTTCTTTTGGCTTCCGCAGAGATACTGATCCTATCGTCTCCAAACCTTGATTGGTCGATATCACGCTTCAGGGCTTTACCCTGACTGAGCTGTCTGCTGTATATCCTTAAAACATCTTGTACATGGAAGGTAGATATGGTCATCAAAAATTCTCCTACTATATTTATCGACAAATCCAGAAAAAACTTTAGTACAAACTATAGTAACCGTTCACGGGCAACTGGACTCCCGATGGTCCGAACCTCTCCCCATTGTCAAGACAAAAAAACGGGTTGTATATGGTGCATAATCAGGCCGCCTGTTTTGGTTGTTTGTTTACAGATTCTTTGAACTAAACAACCACCTACTGAAGTAGGTGGGTTTGCGCTGCTTGGTGCTGACGACTAAAGTCGCCACCACGCACCAAGCAAAACGCGCAGAACAAGCAAGGAAGAACGATTTACAATTCCCCATCGCTTGTGTTGAAAGAGCAAGGCTAAAGCTGACCGGCTAAAGCCGGTGGTTTTAACCTTTTTTGAAACCAATAAATTTCATAAGGGGTTTTATAGTCCAGTGATTCATGAATCCTCTCCATGTTGTAAAAGCGAAAATATTTGTCCAGGTTTCTACGGGCTTCAGAGACAGTCATGTACTGATGAAGGTAGACCTCCTCATATTTGACCGATCTCCAGAGTCTCTCTA
>JAZDIE010000199.1:0-2759 GCA_043805295.1 Pseudomonadota bacterium | reverse complement strand
TAGAGCCTGATTCTCCACTTCCATCTGCATTGTAGCTCTTTGTTGTGCCATCACCTTTAGAAACATATTTTTCTGCTTGAACAACCGCTAAAGCTCTTTGGGCAGAATCTGCGCCAAGTGGGTCAATATATAACATTGGATTATTTGTGACCCAAGTATATGGTGACAAATCCTTGTGTTCAATTGGATCAACACTAAACCACCTGCCAATACAAGGGACATATTGTCTGAACTCAGTTGTGTAACTAGTCCCTGTTGCCCCGAATACCTCATCATCCTTCATCATCCCATTCATACCGAACCGATAAATATTTGCCTCAATATTTCTTCCCGGCTGCAGCATACCAAAGACACAGTAATCTAATCTTAACTTTTTATCCTCTTTAGTTTTTGGATTTCTCAGGTTTAAACAATCCGATTTGTACACTACACGCAGGTTTGGCGTATGTTCTTCAGGTCGATATGTCAGTTTTAAAGCTCCCATACAAAAGTAAAAGTACTCAATTTTTCTTTTCAATTGAGTAAATTCAATTGAAAAAAATAAAGCAACCCCTACACTTCCTGACTTTAACATAACACGTTCTTATAGAACAGCCGGGATTGTCCTATAAGTCAATTATGTTAAGCAAGTTCCTGTACCGATATTGATCGGCACGGGCATCCTTGCACGTATTTCAGTTCCGGGCTTGCTTTTCAGTTCCCTGCGGGGCTTCAATTGAAAAGAAAAAGTTTCAGACCCAAATTGCAAGTATTTGCAAAACAGCATATTACAATCACGGTCGAACGGGATCAGGATCAGGGCGCCCGGTGAGCAGCGACGTCATGGGCGATGGTGATCGGACTGGAACCGATACCGACGGACATAAAAAAAGGGCATTTCTGCCCTCTTTCATCTAACAACCTCGTGTCCACCGGTAAGTGATATGCCAGTGGAGCAGTTTGTAGTATTCGTCTAATAATCGCCTATCTCCGGTTTCATGGTATCTTTCGAGATAAACTTCCCTGGCTGCGTCCAAAACCAGAAGTTTGAACCTGAGCCTTTTAAGATGGTGTTTCATAAGTCTTTGATTTTAAGTCAGGACTGTTCTTTTTCTTCTTTTTCCATTTCACCCCGGCGGCTAATGTGCCAGTGCAGTTTTTCGTAGTATTGAGCCAGATGGCCTGGGTTGCCCCATAGTTTGTACATGCCTTTGTAACACTTCCTGGAAGCATTGACCAACTCCAGGCTGATTTTTCTGTCTCTGATTATTGCATTCATAACTTTTTGATTTTAAGGATTAAACATTTTTTCTGCCGGCGCTTCTACTGGCAGCGGCCTTGATTTCCGGCCACCAAACCGGGCAGGCTTGCGCCAGACCCCCGCCTTGACGCCTGCTTAGGCACCCTTTAAACCCCCGCGTGAGGAGGCAAGGCTTTTCCTGTTTTTTTTATCCTTTAAAAATCAAACACTTAAAAAAAACAGGAAAACCCGAAGGGCCTGGCCTTGCGCGGGCTGGCCGGGGGGTTTTTCTTGCCGTAAGCAGGTGTTAAGGGAATAAACAACACACTGCTTTATATTATGTGCGGTGGCACGTTCTGCCTTTTACAGGTTATGGAGCCTTCAGCCATAAATCCCGGAAGTATGGAGGGGTTTTTCTTGCGAAGCCGTTGCGAGTGGAGCAGCACCCGGGCAGCAAGTAGTCCCGATTGCAATGAGGGCGGGCTGAACGCCAGGCGATGAGAGAAGGCCACCGGACAGCCAGTAAAGGCGTTTCTGTTCCGGCAACTGAGCGAAGAGCCGGGGTTGCGACCAGCAGGCAAGCCCAACAATAAGCAGCGGGGGACGCTTGTTAGCCCTTACAAAGCAGTAAGGAGCGGCAAAAGCGGACTGAGAGCTGTGACTGAACAAAGTGAGTGAGATTGCAAAAAACCTGACAGGATGTGCCTGTGTGATGCCTGGCGTTGATTTTTGCCGACCGAACGTAGTGAAGACCTTATAACCTGCATGGGTGGGTGGGCGGGAACAAAAAGCCCCGTGTATTACATTAATTTTCATCAACTTACACGGGGCGACCTTCCGTTTAGCTTCTTCTACGCCGCTATTTTTTTGCTTCTTAAAAACCTGCTGAACGCCTGCATGGCCGATTGCCTTTTGCCAATTGCATTGAGTGCGGCAAAGAACTTTTCGGGCAGTGTGTGCAGGTTTTCCTCAAACAGTTTATCCTGGTAGTAGTTACTCATAAAGTCCTCATTTACTTCCGTTAAGCTGTGCTCGTTTCGTTCCATGTAGTCAAAAAATTCTTCCACACGGTCGATCATTTCAACGATTTCTTCATCGGTATAGTGACTTTCTGTAAGCCATTCGGCATAACAGGTCATTAATTTTTTGTAGTTTTGTGTTTGCATAAGTTAAAGATTTTAAGGTTATTATTAACTTTAATATCTGCCGGCCGGAGCTCTAACTCTGGCCGGTTTCTTTTTGTTCACCTTCTCCGTCAGTCGACGGATTCGACGCCCGAAGGATGATGTTTTTCCAATTCTTTCTGCAAGTCCTCTAAGTTTGTACTTTGGTATCGTTCCGTTGAGCTTACATATTTATGGCCTGCAAGGTATTGCGCCTGCCTTAAATCGTATTGCTTTACCCAGATTGATAACCGGCTTTGCCTGATCTGCTGTGCATTGATAAAGTATTCGTATTGCCTGCGTAAGTTCCTTATTAGTTTGTCTATGCTGTTGTGTAAGTTATTGCTGTCGCCGATACTGGTAAATAGTTTTTCTGT
>JAZDIE010000198.1:0-4051 GCA_043805295.1 Pseudomonadota bacterium | reverse complement strand
TGACAAGGATAGCCGAGTTGCCGAAAAGAGGGATAGAAGTAAAATCTTTTAGGTAACACGGCTATTTTTTTTAAAATTGCGGGGGCAAGGCCGATGTTAGACTGGCAGAATAAAAAATGGATCAAGGTAATCGCTATTACGGTAGTGGTTACTTTTCTTACATATGATATAGCTTGGGCAATGGACTTTTCGCCTTTAGCTGTTTCTGCGAGCCCCTCTGAAACATCCCCGAAATTACTTACCAGAGTCAATGATTTTATTTCCAATAAGATCTTAAAAAGACCTCACGAAGAAAAAGAATCCGAAGACACAGAGATAGTATTCAGGACCCAGCTTGTTCCCAGAAAAAAGTATGGTGAAGAGTCCGGGTTTTTGCGTTTAGAGGCGACAAGGGACGCTATAAAACGCCAGATGGAATGGCTGAGGCGCCACCAGCGCATAGAGGAGGAACGACGCCAGAGGGACTTTACCATATATAATGTCAATAAGGGCCTATATATGGATAATGTGGAAAAGTCCAGGGAGGCGCAGGATATAACAGAAAAGGTTATGAAGGCGCGAGGCGAGACATTTGAAGGCGCTGCCGCATTATCTGAATTTAATTATGTTTTGAATAAAGACGGCTCATCCGTTTATTATAAAGACGGCCTTCCCGCCAGGATACTTAACGAGCCAATAACCGACTCCACAGGCAACGTATCCATAAAAAATACGGTTAATATGCAGTATAGCGACAGGAGACTGATGTTTTCCTATGACGCTGATATAACGGATTCGTTCGGCAGCGTGACTAATATCCAGTGGCGCAACGGCCGTTACTCAGACGACTCTGTCTGGTACGGGGGAGGGGAGGGTTCTATCTTAGGGAAATACCTCACTGGCTATACCGAGATCATAACAGATCCTTACGGAACTACCATGGTCCGCGAATGGTCCACCACGCGCGATTCCTATGATGACAAGAAAGTTTCCTCTTACTCCGAGATCATGAAAGACGCGAGCGGCACCATACTTTCAACAAGCCAGTATTCAAACTGCACATATGACGGGGATAACCTTTCCGGTTATCACATGGAATCAGAAGACGCGTACGGCAATGTAAACATAACTAACTGGGACGGCAGGTTTGACGGGGACAGGATGCTGGAATCGCATTCCATAGACGAGCAGATAAATAAAGACGGCACTTCTTCTGTAAGCGAGAACAGGGTCACCTACGATTATGATTCAGGCAACAAACTCATAGGCGCTATCGGCGAGACCTCCATGGAAGGCGCTGCGCATGACATCAACGGGCTCACTATTTACACTTACAAAGGCACAAGCACGCAGCATTATGAGATCCTGAACAATCAGCTGAAACTTATGTATACCACTACTGAGATGAGTCAGGAGAACGCTGATTCTTCAACATCTCACACGTCCACGCGTTTTGACTATGTATACAATGACAAAAATCTGGTAGTGGACGCGAGTGAGATAAGCAAGGTCGAAGGCAAGGACATGTTTGGCTCCAGGTATACAAGCGAGACTGTAAGCGAATACGATGTAATCGCCTCACAGCCACGACGCGTCTCATCAGATACGCATACGGAAAGCGAAACCATGTTCGGAAACATGGTGACAACAGACAGCCACGTAGAATACCGGTATGACGAGCTTGGGAAATTCAAGGATGAGGGCGCGTTCGGTTACTCAGACACTGTTGGCCTGAATCTGTTTGGCGAGAATTTCTCGACACACACTGTAAATGAATACGAGATCATAAACGGACAGCCAAGGCTAAAGGCAGCAGAGACCGGACCTAATATCCCGAATCCAGCAGAAGATCTAGGCACAATGCTTTCCGAGATAGAGGAGATACTATTTGGAATAGCCGAGGCCCAAAAACAAGGAAAAGAAGAAGATGTGGCGCAGGCAGTCAGGGAACTTGGCATGGAGCCCCAGTCAATAGTCCGGTTTACGATGGAAAAGGTCCAGGCTATAATGGCGTGGTTGTGGAAGGCATCCACTAATGTAATAAACTGCGCTGTAGAGGCGCTCAAGAATATCTTCACCAGCCGCGGCATAGAAGTGAGCGAGGTAGAGATAGCAAAAGACGCTATACTCGCAGATGTGCTCGCAGGCGTAATAACGCCTGAGAACGCAAAAGGAAAACTCAACCTTTCATTCTACGCAATGCAGGAGGCAGCTGAAAAGCAGGGAGTGGCATTAGAGGGAGCGAATATCACGATTGATCAGCTAAAAAACATCAACCAGCCAGTTATAGCGCGCTTTGCAGTGAGGAAGCATTTTATTGTAATAACCCAGGCAACAGACGCAGAGGTTACCTACATTGACAATGGTACTGAGGTAACAGAAGACATAACTGAATTCAGCTATAAGTGGGATGGGAATATCCTTGCAGCTTTCGTCCCACAAGGAGTATCTGCGCTTTCTATTCCTGAACTACAGAATATAACTGGCGCAAAAGACCCCGCAGAAGAAGACCCCTTGAAGGGGTTTGGCCATAATGATGCTTATACCGAGATTTGGGGACCTGGATTTCATTTATGGAAGGATCAGAAAACAAATCCTACATGGATACTTTATGAAACATCGGGCGATAATGGTACTAGCAGAACAGAGGTAAATAAGGTGAGCGGGGATATTAAAATTGACACCGACACAGACAAGAGCCATGTGAATATCCATGCAAAGAGGGATTTTAATAGTGGCGAACCAGGGGTTATCTGGGCAGATTACAAGGCCGAGAATAAAGAAGATAATAGTATCACTATTGCAAGAGTACAGCGGGATGGCAATAGCTATCATATTGACGGCCTGTCATGGAGCCATGGTGGATTTATCAATCAAATGGTCACGCTTGACAGGGTGATCGGAGGCGCTATTTCTGATCGTCATCTATATGTAGTCCGCAATGATGCTGAATATAGTAGTGCAAACTGGGGCCCAAATACATTTAATCTTAGCGATATCCCTTCTCACATAGAATCGATAACAGCTGCATGCGAAAGAGAAGAATACTATGGTTTTTGGAAAAAACTCGAGTTTAAAATAAACGAGAAATCCTTTGAACAAGGAGGTCTTTATGGTTCAGATGGAGCCATAACATTGACGCTTAATCTTGATAGAGATTGGGATGATCTTGATGTAAATGATACTTTTGTTATTTCTGTTTTACCTGAAGGGGAGCTAGATTCTAATTATATTGATATTAGCGGAGGGAATGGGGCTACTATTGAGAAGTCTGAGATCAAATACCTTAGTTCTGGAGACGCAGAACTTACAGTCAAAGTTGTTCGGAACATAACTGTTCCCACTCAAGATACAACTTATGAAGGATATGAAAATTACAATATATCTACTGGAAATCCTTTGACCCAGAAACAGGTTGTAGCTGAGTTTACCTTTGTTATAGATTATACCCCTGAAGGTAGGCTTACGCAGGACGTAAGTGGTATTATAGCTAAGTTAAAGGAAGACAAGAACGGAGATGATCAGAGAAATAAAACTCCTACAGCCGCAAAGGTTGATGATGGCAATTCTGAGAGAGATAGAGACAGTGGTTCTTCTGGAAGTCAAGATCCACTTGATGCTGCTCCAACAACTTATAGTTTTACTCAACGTGTCAGATTATGTAGAAGTGGCCCTAATGCTTTAAAAAGAGAAGTTGAGATTACCAGAGAGGGTTTTAGTTTTTCTGGAAATTTTAGTCAGGTATTGAGTGAATTTTCTATGAAGAACCCGCCTTATCCTTTTGCTGAACCGTTTAACCCTAGACCTTGCCCGTCTTCAATTAGGGCTTTTTTCCAGGAAAAGACGAATCAAACTCTGTCACGATGCATCAAGTTTTCAGGTGCGCATATTAAAGAGGATGGCGTGCTTCTTCCAAAAGAAGTAGGCGCGGCTGGTCCCCAACAAGCATTTTTGGGCTCAGAGGAAATTGGTTTTACAAGTAACGTAGTGACCATGGCACCCCTTACACCTTCTTTCCCTGATGCCAAGGCTGAGATTGGTCAGGTGACCTTAAGTTGGATCTATCCTGGTG
>JAZDIE010000197.1:0-4238 GCA_043805295.1 Pseudomonadota bacterium | reverse complement strand
ACCTAATATCTTTTCGTTTCTCTTGATCCGTAAACGATTGGGTAATTTCTTCAACCGCTAGAACTTTCCCCATTTGTTATCTCTCCTTCAGTAGGGAAGATGGAGTCACATCTCAATTATTAACTATTAGGTGTTTTGATTCATTAGCAAGCTGCCTAAAAGATATCCTTGCCATCATTGCCACGATTGATAACGTGATAATAAACAATGTTTCTCGAAATGCTATGCGAAGCGTCAATGTTGTTAACAGCCACTTTCTTGAGTTCGAATGGGAAGTTGGCAAAGTCTCTACATGTCATGACATATAGAGACTTTGTGTCTTACCAAATTCTAAGTTTCCTGAATCCTTGGTTGAGGTTCTTTCAACTCATGATGAAAGATAATATCATGAATCGGACTGGTTTTCAACATGTTGGAATGTGGTCTCCCATTATTCAGCTATTCCATCATTCCAATTGTGAGCGAAGCGAACTAAGTTCTAATTGATAATTGAGACGTGACCTCTGTTCTCCCTCTGACGGCTGAGACAAGCTGCAACTTCTACTGGGGGAGCAGGTGGGTCTATAGGTCGTTTGACGGCCTTGAGCAGGCGTATTTTTTTCTTGATACTGCCATGCAAAAGATGCCTGTTTGAATTTATGAATGGGCGAACAGGAACACGCTAGTGTGAAAACTTCTCAAACGAATTAACCTCTGCCGGCCTAGAACCCTGCCTTTCAAGACTTGCTTCAAGCAGCCGTCTGGCTATGTCTCTGGCAATTTCGATTGTTTCACTTACTGTTCGCCCCTGTGCAACAAGGCCCTGAATATCATCCGAAGTTCCTAAATATATGCCTTCAGGGAGCTTCTCAATATGTATATTTATCACTCGTTCCATAAACTACCTCCTGTATATATGGATGATCATAACATTTTCGCTGCTATTGAGGCAAGCTCGCTCCGTTCGCTTTTGGTAAGCGTTATATGGCCAAAGCACTTCTGACCTTTCATCCTTTCTACAGCATAACTAAGTCCGTTGCTGCTGGCGTCAAGATATGGACTATCTATTTGATAAGGGTCGCCTGTGAGTATCATCTTTGTCCCTTCTCCAGCCCGGCTGATGATGGTTTTAACTTCGTGTGGCGTAAGGTTTTGCGCCTCGTCAATGATGATATATTGTCTGGGGATCGACCTCCCCCTGATGTATGTTAGCGCCTCAAGCTCTACGATTTTTTTTGTGTTAATAAGATAATCGAATCCACCGTCTCCTTCCTCGCCGTGGGAGTTGGTTAGGAATCTGAGGTTGTCAAAGATCGGCTGCATCCAGTTCCTCATTTTTTCTTCCTTATCGCCTGGCAGGTAGCCTATGTCACGACCGAACGGGATGATCGGCCTGGAGACAAGCAGCTTTGCGTAGACCTTTTCGTCCAGTACCTTAGTGAGGCCGCACGCTAACGCCAAAAGTGTTTTGCCGGTGCCTGCGCTTCCCATGAGTGTGACAAGCCGGGTGTCGTCGCATAGAAGCAACTCCATTGCAAATTGTTGCTCCATATTGCGAGGCCGGATTCCCCAAGGTTCGCTTTTGTGATGAAAGAGTTGAACAATTTTTTCTCGTCCTTCTATGTACTTGCCTAAGGCGCTGTGTTTAGGGTTTGCTTCGTTTTCCAGGCGCACGCCCTGGTTAGGGTAAAGCTGCCAATCAGGAGAGCAGGGAATCTCTTTTTTTTCATAGAAAGTATTGATCTCAGCAGTAGAGACAATAATGTTTTGCCAGCCTGAATATATCTCCTCGAAATTCACCTTCTGTTTTTCAAAGTCCATGACCTCAAGGCCGAGCGCGTCTGCCTTGATTCTTGCGTTTATATCCTTTGAGACAAATATGACCTTTTTATTGCCGGTCTTTTTCAAGTGGTATGCGGTTTGGATGATACGGTTGTCTACAATATCTACTGACAGCTCTTCCACGGCATTTCTGGAGTCTTTGTCTACAAATATTCTAAGCGTGCCGCCGTTTTCAAGCGGGACTCCCTCTCCCAGCTTTCCTTCTGCCCTGAGTCTATCCAGTGTTCGTATTACCTGGCGTGAATTTCGGCCAAGTTCATCGGCATGGTGCTTAAAGCGGTCGAGTTCTTCTATTACCTCAATTGGTAAGACGACCTCGTTTTCTTTAAAACTATATATGCAATCAGGCGTATGGAGCAGGACATTGGTATCAAGCACAAATTGTTTTTTCATTGCATCTGCCACCTTTTTATTTAGAATAGAATAATATTTATGGATTTTTTAAAAATCCATAAATATGTTTTGGTTATAATCAAACATGTCACCTGAGTCAATCAGACGTTTATGCCAGAAAATACCCCTCATATGACTTATCGGCTGGAATTAACACGAAACACAGCAAACATAGGGTTCTATGCGTGTGTCCCTGAAAATAGTATGAGCATCGAAGAGATTGCCAGATATTTGGAGCAGATCCCCAATGACCAATTCATGCACAGCCACTTTCTTGCCCTGATTGCTGAATTGAAAAAGGATGATCTCAATAATTTGTTTTTAAGGAACAAGGAGAACGTAATCTGGGCGGCCGCATATTACGAAACCTTGATTTTAAGTGATTCGCTAAAGCTTGCTGCTCAACCGCATGACAAATATTCTCAGCAGATTGCCGCAGGGGATTTTAAGATATTGGCAAAAGAAGGCCAACAAGTGATCCTTAAAGGTACACCCCTTATTTTTATCAAGTGGGCGCTTGCCCCGGATCAAGAGCTTCGTTTATTTTGGAACAACATCTTTTTGAGAAACATTGATAGCCATGAGCTGCAACAGCCAGAGCATTTGCCGCAACTTACTGAGGAGTCAAGCAAGCTAATAAGAGAAATTGGAGCAACAAAAGATAAGGTTGCTTGTATTCATCTCTCTGAGCTTGCAATTCCTTGTCATAACCAGGCTGACAAGGAATTACCAACCAGATCAGTGCCTCCTGGCGTGACTGCTAAAAAGGCCATTGAAAGACTTTCGTCAGTTGGCCTGATCAGCGAACCGGAAAGAAAGATGGGTACGTTTATGGCCCCTTATGCCTTTAGGCGCATGTGGCGTATGGATATTTCTACTTTTGCAGGGAGAAACCGCTTTAGACTTAAGGGGGATCAGACAAGTTATGGAAAGGGTTTATCTGAGGAAGGCGCCAGGGCGTCATGTCTGATGGAGATGGTGGAGAGATATTCTGCGTTTGCAAGTTGGGCTGATGAAAAGTCTGTTGGGTACAAGGGAGAATTTAGACTTGTGAAATCGCGTTTAAGCGCATTGCTCAGTCAGGGAGTAAACGCCCTTGACCCTAATGCCTTAAGCCTGGAAGTCGCTTATACTGATGATGAACTATACTGGATCAGCGCTGAAGAGCTTACCCTTGAAGGGCGCCGGTCTATATTGGTTCCAGCTCAATGTGTTTTTCTTTTCAGTAATTTTGACGAGCCATGCCTTGCCACAGGGATATCCTCAAATGGCATTGCCTCAGGGAATACCCTGGCAGAGGCAAGGCTTCATGCGCTCCTTGAATATATAGAGCGTGACTCTGAGCGGGTCGGCCTATATTCCATGAGGCGATCATTTTTGCTTCACACCACGGGGACTTCAGCAGATATAGTTATGAAAAAATTTGAGCGCAGAGGACTTTTAGTACAATTTCTCGATCTTACTTCAGAACTTGGCATCCCTTGTTATAAGGCGTTTGTCCAGACAAAAGATGGTAGCATTATCAAGGGGACAGGTGCTGGCCTTAATGGCAAAGCCGCGATTTTATCCGCGCTCTCGGAATTGTCGTGTCCGCTTTTTACAGAGTCGATGCCACCTCCTTCCGGATTGCAGGTCTTGCGTTATGAAGAATTGCCTGACTATTCCACAAACGATATCGCAGGCGATTTGAATCTTTTGGAAAGGCTTTTGCTTTTGAACAAACTGAGAATAGTTTATGTTGATCTCACAAGATCTGATATAGATATCCCTGTTGTGAGGGCTATAATTCCAGGACTTGAATTTATGCCGGTACTTGACAGATTTTCAGGTATAAGCAGACGGCAGTTTTTGAACTACCTCGAATCCTGATGGCTTTGTAAAAAATTCATCTGCTGCGCTTACTTGTCGCTTTGGGGGAGTGTTCGTATTAATGCAGAGTGGTTCCATTTTAGAATGGAACCACTCTGCAATAATTGCGGAACTCTTTTGCGCTTTTCCTCGCTTTTTTGATTAGCCATTAAGAT
>JAZDIE010000196.1:0-4653 GCA_043805295.1 Pseudomonadota bacterium | reverse complement strand
TCCCCTTTCTGGCCTGGTTACTACTGAAGCCGGCGGAACAGCTAATTTCACAGTTGTTCTTAACGCTCAACCAACATCTGATGTCACAATTGGGTTATCCAGTTCAGATACTACCGAAGGTACAGTTGCGCCTTCCTCTTTGACCTTTGCTCCTGCTAACTGGAATACTCCGCAAACCGTAACTGTAACCGGAGTAGATGATTTTGATGTTGACGGAAATATCGTTTATACCATTATTACAGCAGCGGCTGTTAGCGCTGGCGCCACTTATAATAACCTGGACGCTTCTGATGTTTCGGTTACCAATAATGATAACGACACTAATGATAACGACACCTGGCAATCCGTCTCCTGCGGCGGTCGGTACACAGTAGCGATAAAAACAGGCGGCACGTTATGGGCCTGGGGATCTAACTCATATGGTAAATTGGGCTTAGGCGATGATACTGACCGAAATGCACCTGTCCAGGTAGGTAGTGACAGTTATTGGCAATCCGTCTCCTGCGGCGGTCGGCACACATTAGCGATAAAAGCAGACGGCACGTTATGGGCTTGGGGATATAACTACTATGGTCAATTGGGCTTAGGCGATGCTACTGACCGAAACACACCTGTCCAAGTAGGTAGTGACAGTGATTGGCAATCCGTCTCCTGCGGCGCATGGTGCACATTAGCGATAAAAGCAGACGGCACGTTATGGGCTTGGGGATCTAACTCATATGGTCAATTGGGCTTAAGCGATTATACTGACCGAAATGCACCTGTCCAGGTAGAATAGTATATTGTTCAGTGCTGACGCATATGTTTCCCCTCCCCCTAATCCTCTCCCGCAAGGGGAGAGACGTGCGTCAGCGCTGGAAATCCTATGATTTCCGCTTGACAGTGGCATAGTCTTTTGGTACACGACATCACATTTCTTTATTAAAATCATAACCTCCACGGAGACGGATTAAAATGAAATATAAAAAAGCTATACCCCTAACAATAGCAGTCGTAATGCTTATGTTTTCAGGTCTTGCCTATGCCCAGGACAACCAGATGCTTTTACAGCATGATATATTCAAAAACCGTCAAAGACCTGGCGTATCTTTTAATCATAACTCACATAGCGAAAAATCTGATTGCCTTAAATGCCATCATGAATATAACGAACGAGGCGACAATCTATGGGATGATAGCAAAGAATCATCGTGTACCACCTGCCACAAGCTTGAAGCACAAGGGAAGATAATCCCTGCAACAAAGGCATTTCATTTAAATTGTATAGGTTGTCACAAATCAGAGGGTGGTCCTCTTGCATGCGGAAAATGTCATATTAATAGGAGATTATTATTATGAATAAGCTGTTTCAGGCAATTATGGCAGGGGTTTTAGTATGTACTTCATCCCTGGCCTTTGCGGCTGACTTTGGGGTAAAGGGGACTTATTGGTTTTCAAAACTCAGCGGAGATGTCAAGGTAGACAGCGCAGGCATTACAGGCACGAGCATTAATCTGGCTGATGACCTTGGCATGGATGATGAGTCCTATCCTGCAATAGAAGCATTTGTAGGACTAGGGTCTCATCATATAAGCGCTTCTGCTATACAAATCGATTATTCAGGGTCTAAGTCCTTGACAAAAGAGATCAACTTTAACGGAGAGACCTTTAACGTAAATGAGCAGGTAGACTCATCGCTTAAATATACCATGCTGGACATCGAATACCAATATGACATTGTTGATCTTGAAAATATATTAGCTGGCGGATCAATCGGCGCCATAGGCAAGGTTAAGTATATAGACGGCGATGTGGAGATAAAATCCAACATTGTTAACCAGTGCCAGTCCTTTACCGCGCCGATCCCAATGATAGGAATTGGATTGCACCTGGGGATTCTGGCTGATCTGCTGGAGGCTTCAGTAAAAGGAACAGGAATTGGCTATTCAGGAAGTACACTTTATGAGATTATGGCGGACATATCATGGACCCCTTTCCCGCTTATAGATATCCATGCAGGATATGCCATTACTGATCTTGATGCAGATGTTGAAGACGTAGAACTTTCACTTACAATGGCTGGGCCTTATGCAGGTGTGAGCATTGGATTTTGAAAAAAGTCCCTCGTTCTTGTGTTTCTATTTCAATATGATGCTCTTTAATTAGAGCATCAAGATATCGGGTAATCTCTTTAGGCAAAATCCCGACTATTTTAGACAAGTCTTCAATGGTGCATGGTCGCCTCTTAAGCGTTTGAATAATAATATCCTTTGGATTAGCATAAAAC
This sequence comes from Pseudomonadota bacterium, assembly GCA_043805295.1. Taxonomy (GTDB): domain Bacteria; phylum Desulfobacterota; class Desulfobacteria; order Desulfobacterales. The sequence goes on along the minus strand of JAZDIE010000196.1, from coordinate 2,387 downwards.
AGCTCAGTTTTTTTATCCTGGCCTTTTGACGTAATAATCTCTATTGCCTCATATTCAAGATATTCTGCTATTTTTTCTAAATCTTTTCTGTCAGCCGGTTTTACCCATTTTTCAACACCCGGCCTATCCAGTATATTTAATTGCACCTTCTCTGGCTTAACTATATCCAGGACTATCTTGAATCTATCCAACTCTGACCTTGTGTCGTTTACCCCAGGAATAATAAATATCTCAAGCCAGAGATGCCCTTTGTATTCCTTACCAAGGCTTACTAACCCCTGAACAATTGTTTCCACAGCCAGACCTGGATGTGGACGATTGATTTTTACAAACGCCTCATGGCTGACAGCGTCAAGCGAAGGGATAATCAGGTCAGCGTCCTTTATTTCGCTACGCACCTGCTCAAGATAAAGAAGGCTTCCATTCGTGATGACACAAATCTTATAGCTCGGATGTTTTTTTTTGATAAAAGTTACAACTTCGCCTATGCGCGAATAAAGAGTCGGCTCGCCTGATCCTGAAAACGTAATGTAATCAAGCAATGGCCTTGCATCAAGATAGGCATTGAGTTCAGAAGCTAGAGCCTCAAAAGGGGCATATTCCTTCCGTGTCAGGCTTAAATGTGATGTCTTGCCGCATTCACAATAAACACAATCATAGGTGCAGGTCTTTTGAGAGAAAAAATCTATCCCTAATGATATGCCAATCCGTCTTGATGGCACTGGGCCAAAGAGATATTTCATATCTTTAGTTAACGTAAGCTGGAACGATTGATAATGTCGGTTAGTTCCTGAATATCCACAGGCTTTTCCATTAGGTAGGACGCGTTCAACTTTGCAGCAGCCATTTTTTTATTGGCATCTACTTGTCCTGTAAGTAAAATAACTTCCAGATCAGGTTTCAACTCTCTTAACATTTTGAGAGCCTCGAATCCATTCATGTCAGGCATCATGAGATCCATAACAACAGTATCAAAAGGCTCTTCTTCAACTCTTTTCACAGCCGCGACAGCGCTTGTGCTGGTAAAGACAATTAGCCCACGCATACGCATACGTTCAGCTAAGGTACTTACAAGCTCTTCTTCATCATCAACAAGCAAAATTTTTTTGTGCGTACACAACAACGACATGATTTGATTATATCATGATCTTAACAAAAAAACAAAAAGATAAAAAAATATATAAGCACAATAAGTCTGCCTACTTATATAATACTATGATAATCTCCCCTAAATCCGGCCTTACGGTAAGATTGGCGCCCAATTCAGCAATAAGGGCATTCTCACTTTTTCCTGGAAAGCCAATATTGTTAAGCAATTGAAAATCACCATTGAGGTCAAGATTTGCAAAAACAATCCGCGCCTCTTCACCCGTCTCATCAATAACAATAGTTATTCGCTTACGCGAATCAGCTACCAACGTCGCAAATTTGATACATTTCCATAGAAAATTTATAAGGTAAAAATAATTACACTTGATTCTTATTATGGATTCGGCACGGGTTAATTCCAAAGCAACCCCTCTTGACAAGGCAAACGCACTGAATAATTGAACAAAAACCCCCAGGAGGTGGTTCAAAACCAGCCTGTCATTTTTATCCATAACACCTTCCGCCAACCGGTCTATGGCATCAGTTAAGGCATGTATACGTTCGACCCGTTTGATAATCTTCCCAGATAACGCCTTCATTCTGTCTATATCCACTGAAGAATTTTTATCTGAGATAAAACCCAGGTCATCAATAAGTCCCGCCTGCTCATTGATAGTCGCCAGGGAGTTCCTGATGTCGTGCGTCAAGCAGCCACCCATATCAACCAAAAACTCTAAACTGATCTTAGAAAGAGCGCTGCTACACGGCTCCATGCCAACCCAATCCTTTCTATCCTATCTGCCAAGAGCAGAATTAAGGGTTTCAATCAGAATTTCGAAGTTAACCGGCTTATTCATATAAGCAAATGCACCAAGCTCCATACATGTTTTCTTATCGGATTTAGCTCCATGTCCCGTTAGGACAATCACCTTTATCTTAGACCCAGACTCTTTTATTTTTCTAAGCACCCCTATACCGTCAATCTCTGGCATCTTAAGATCCAACACCATCACCGCTGGCTCGTTTTCCGCAATGCTGCTTAAGGCAGCCGCTCCATTGTATACTGTTCTGGATTTCATGCGCCTCATGGCAAGCCGTTCAGAAAGGGTATCTATAAATTCAGCCTCATCGTCTACCAGCAATATAGGCGGAGACAGCTCAAGGTCAGTCTTACGATATACCCCTGTTATTGGAAAGTCCTTGCCTATCTTTGTCTCAACAGACATCACTCCATCTATCCGGATCGAGATAGAATTAAGCTCTTGAACAAGCCGCTGCAACATTGATATTTTTCTGTC
>JAZDIE010000195.1:0-4312 GCA_043805295.1 Pseudomonadota bacterium | reverse complement strand
TACTGGTTACGGATTGTATAATATGTTTGAAAACAACAGCAATACGTCTACATTGCAAGGAGGCATAGCCGCCAGGCCAGCCAGTCCCCATAGCAGTATGTTCGATTGGGTAATCTTTGATGAGGCGTCACAGATGCTGGTGCCTCAGACCATGCTGAGTCTGGTTTACGGCAAAGGCAATTTTATCTTTCTGGGAGATATTCATCAGTTACCGCCGGTGATCCGCTCAGCGGCATTCAAAGAAGAATTGCGATTAGGTGGCTTGCATGATGAATTGCTTAAAAAAGAAGCGCGTTTTTCAGCGCTCGATGTTTTGATCCGGCGTTATCCGCACCGTAGCAAACAACTGGATGTGACTTATCGGATGAATGCGGAGATCTGCATGTTTCCAAGTCTGACATGGTACGATTCCATGTTGCGCCCAGCGCCTGAAAACGCACAAACACGGCTATTCCTGAATGGCCTGGCAAAAAATGATTTGTTTGACAAAATTATCAATCCGCAAAAACCGGTTGTCCTGGCGCTGACAGATCATCAGGGCTGTTCGCAGGAGTCAGCGTTTGAAGCGGAAGTAATGGCGAAATTGGCCTGTTGTTTGATGTTGGACAAAGGTGTAGACAAAGAACAATTAGCGCTTATTACTCCGCACCGTGCCCAAAACAACCTTATTGCCAGGCACCTGAGCGAACTTTTAGGCGATGCCGCAACAGGCCTGCCTTTGATTGACACAGTGGAACGGATTCAGGGCGCGGAACGGGATGTGATCCTGTTTGGTCTTACATGTTCTGACCCGGATCACGTTCTTAGTGAATTCCTGAATAATCCTAATCGGTTCAACGTGGCAATCACGCGGGCACGCAAGAAGCTGATTGTAGTAGGCAGCAAAATCTTTTTCTCGGCTATTTCTCACACAGAGGAACAACTTCGGGCCAATGCCTGTTTTAAGGCTTTTTTTGAGTACTGCCGTGAAAATGATTCTTGTTTTGAATTTGTTTTAGATTGCATTGAAACCTCTCAGTAAACACTTTCCTGTAACTTGCCTTCATGCGCGTGTCGTATGCTGGATACAGGAGCACTATATGATATCCCCTTTCCTGGTTGCTTGACACGTAAACGTAACGGGGTACATACTATTTTACCATTAAAATACCGTTTACTCTCACAAAGGCAAAGAGATCACTAAGATTTTATTTGATTTTTGCTTTGTGTGCTTTGTGTCTCTGTGAGAGACATTTTTTATAAGGAGATCGAACAAAAATGAAGAGTATGTTGTCTTTTTACAAGATGAGCGGCAGCGGCAACGACTTTATCCTCATTGACAACAGGGATGGTATAGTTGAGGAACAAGGGATAAAGGAGTTTGTTGTATCTGTCTGCCGCAGGCGATTTTCTGTTGGAGCGGACGGTCTTATTTTGATTGAGCGGTCGGCCAATGCGGATTTTAGGTGGCAATTTTTCAACCAGGATGGTTCCCTGGCTGAGATGTGCGGCAATGGCGGACGTTGCGCAGCAAGGTTTGCATATGTAACCGGCATATGTGGAAAATCTTTATCGTTTGAGACAGATGCCGGAGTGGTGTGCGCGGTTGTTGATGGAATTAGGGTGCGTCTGGAAATGACATCCCCCAAAGGTATTGTCTTAGGAGAGCAGCTTGCAGCAGCAGGGAAGGCGTTTACAGTAGACAGTGTCAATACCGGAGTGCCTCACGCAATAATCTGGCTTGATACGATTGATGACCTTCCAGTTGTTGAGTGGGGGAGGGCGATACGATTTCATGAGCGTTTTGCCCCAAAGGGAATGAACGTAAATTTCGTGTGTAAGTCATCCAAGGGAGGTCTTTGTATTCGAACATATGAGCGTGGGGTGGAAGACGAGACAATGGCGTGTGGAACAGGGTCGGTTGCCGCGGCGATTATAGCGTCTGAACGAGGAACAACTGCTTCTCCTCTGAATATTCTGACAAGGGGGGGGATGTGCTTACTATCCATTTTGAACGGTCGGGATCTGATTATAAAAATGTCTACCTGGAAGGGGACGCCAGGATTATATATAAAGGGGAGCTTTTTTCAGAGGCTGTCTATTAACGTGATAAAGGGGACTGATGTATGGCGTTTGGCACAGGGATAGTCAGGCATGATCTTTATAAAGAGCATCTTTCGCATTCCTCTCATATTGAGAGTCCCAATCGTCTTGACGTGATCTATGATATGCTGGATGAAAATAACATGCTTAATTCGATCATGGTCGTCCATCCAAGACCTGCGTTACAGGACGAGTTGGCATTGGTTCATGATATATCACACATTGAAAGAATAGCTCATACACATGGCCATCCTCATGTAATGCTCGATCCCGACACCCAGACCACCCCATTGTCTTACCAGGCTGCGATACTTGCAGCCGGAGGGGTATTCTCACTTATAGATCAAATAATTGACGGGAGAATCAAAAACGGTTTTGCGTTAGTGCGGCCTCCCGGGCATCATGCGGAAAGAGATCGGGCAAAGGGATTTTGTCTTTTTAATAACGTGGCGCTGGGGGCAAGATATGCTATGAAACGGCACTCAATCAATAAGATACTGATTGTTGATTGGGACCTTCATCATGGAAACGGCACACAGAATACTTTCTATTCTGATTCTAATGTCCTTTATTTTTCAACTCATCTGTATCCCTGCTATCCAGGAAGCGGAGGTATAGCAGAGGTGGGGAAGGCTGAGGGGAAAGGGTTTACGGTTAATGTCCCTCTTGATCCAGGCCAGGGAGACAGCGAGTTTTTTAAAATTTTTGAGTGTGTGCTTTCTCCTATAGTAAGAGATTTTAAGCCGGAACTGATACTCGTCTCTGCCGGGTTTGACATATATATCAATGATCCTCTTGGCAGTATGAGAGTAACCCCACAGGGATTTGCAGCGCTTACTCGCATTCTCATGAGGCTAGCCGAGGAGACTGCGAAAGGGAGATTGGCTATGGTTTTGGAAGGAGGATATGATCTTGCAGGGCTGCGGGATTCAGTAAAGGCTGTCTTAAAAGAACTTGCCCATGAAAGCATTTTAAGCGAAAAATATTTAAAAAAATTATCAGAAGGGCATGAACCGTCTATTATTGACAGGGTCATAAGGGTTCATAAGATGCGGCGCGCTTGCACAAATCTTTTCTGCCAATACGGGGACTCCATGTAGGATACAATTACCCCCTTGTTTACTGAAGCGTGGACAAATTTGCCATCCTCCAGGTAGATGCCTACATGCGTTTGGCCATAAAGCAAAGGGATTGAAAGGTTTAAAAACCTAAAAGGCCATACGCAAGGGGATACTCCGGCAAGCGGTTTGGTGTTGAAAAAAAGCAGATCTCCGGTTACAAACGAATCGCCTTTCACCTTATGGCCTGCCTTTGACATTTCGGATGCTGTGCGAGGGATATCTATCCCCTGCGAGGCATAAGCAATGACTGCTAGTCCGGAGCAATCAATTCCAGCATGGCTCATTCCGCCTTTCTTATAAGGAACCCCGATATAACTTTTCAGCACAGCAATCATTTCCAAGGGGGGGGGCTGAGAGGATTGCAGGCCAGCACAGGCAGATAGAGATAACATCCCAATTACTGAGACAACAAGGACGCACCATCTTAAGTTTAGCCAGGGCATATAACCTCAGCACACTTAGCCGAATAGCTTTGGCAAAGAACGTCTGTTATTCTTTCCCAACAGTATTGTCCATTTCCTGAGCTCTTTCTTTTGACATATCTTGCGTCTCTTGTGCTTCTTCAAGAGGCTTTTGAATATCATTAGCGAGTTCCTGGCCGATTCTTTGGCTGGGTTGTTCTGTTTTTTGCTCTTCTAAGGTTACGTCTTTACCATCTGAACACCCGAATACTGTACAGCACATAACAAGCATTGCCGCCATTATCGAAAAAATCTTTTTTTTCATTGCCTTCAATTTTCCTCCTTCAGTCTTTAGTCTTCAGTCTATTCACCTGGATATAACGCACATTATTTATGATAACAATGTGTTTTTGATAGATTAGCAAAAAGTCAATTTTTGTGCATCGTGTGTCCACTGTTTTGCATGTAAGGGGCGCTAAAAGTAGTAAATGAATATAATTGTGAAGTCTCAAGTGAGCAAAAAGTTATTTTTGGTACTGACCGTACTTGCCCTGCTCCTGCTTCCTTTACTGGAAGGGGCAAATGCAGGGGTTTTTTACGTCAGCCCAGGGCTTTATTATGTCCCTAACGATTCCTATTTGATACAACAGGCAATTGATGAGGCGCAACCAGGGTCAACGGTTGTCGTCGGGCCAGGTTTCTATTGGG
>JAZDIE010000194.1:0-2036 GCA_043805295.1 Pseudomonadota bacterium | reverse complement strand
ACCTGAATTCTACCATATTTTTGGTACCTACAATTTGAGAAGCTTCTTGTTGACAGTTTTTAAAATCAGCTCTTGTTTTTTTGTAAGAGCGACAACTCGGGATATTTTGAAAATGCCTTTGGAATCCCTGAGGTAAACTTTATACATTGTTTCCAATTCCCGCAACGCTTCCTGCGGCGTAATCCCAATCTTTTTCAGTTGATATTTTAAAAGCGATAGTAGCAGATAGGACAGGTAGCAAATGAAGACATGCGCCTTAACCCGATTGGAGAGCCAATGTCTTATGGGCTGTAGGTTTGTGATTCCTTTAATGCTATGAAAGGCTTTTTCAACGAGGTCCTTATCAAAATAGAGCCGGATCATCTCTTCTTTCTGTATGCTGCGCGTACAGAAAATACAGGAGCAACCGTCAAATTCTTCCGCCTCAGTTAGTTTTGATTCCAGCGCCTGACCGTGCTTGTTAAAGAATTTCTCCAATCCCGCCTTAATCGTTTCGTTGTTTTTTAAAAGTTCCTGGGCATCCGTTATCTCGTCATAGCGTGACTCTTTTAATTTCCGCTGTTGCCGCTCATTAAAACAAAGCGCTAATTCTCCCTTAACACCGCCGATATTATAAGGTCTTGTGGCAACATAAAATACCGTATCGTTTAAACGCACACGGTTGTTAAAATGAGTGAGTCTTTCTTGAGACATGACCCGCCGCCACAATTTTTCCAGCTTGGGATTGAAGGCTACCCCACAGAGAGTGTCCCACTTTAATGCTTTTACGTCGAGCAGATTGCGGCCCGATGTAATCCCACGGTCGTAAACGCATAGCCCACCAGGCTTCAAATCATATCGGCCAAATGACGTAATCACATCCTGGAATGTCCTCGAATCATGAATGTTGCCATTGAAGGTTTTATGAAACACCGGGATACCTTCTTCCTTGGTGACGGCCAAGCCTATTTGAATCAACGGCCGTCCTCTTACCCCCTCCTTATCTTTTCCTTCTTTGCCCATGGGGCACTTCTTGCCATACAGATAGGTGTTGGTCACATCATAAACGACACCAAAGTTCTTGAACTGATAGCGCTTTCTTACCCGTTCAAATATTTTGATTTGTACAGCTTCAGGATCCACTTCTTCTAAAGAATCTAAAGCATTGAGTAATCGCCTTTCAGTTAGCCCTTCAAGATTTAAAATCATGTTGAGATCGGTTTTTTCGAACCAGTCGGGCATTTGATTGATGCTCTCATAGTCCAGACAATGGGCATAGACCATGCTCAAAAGCTCATTGCCGTATTCACCCAGACATTCCGACAAGCCGATTTCCTGGGCCAAATAGTTTAAGACAAGCAGCGGCCCATATAATTTGACCTGATCCACCTCAACATCCGACATTGAAGTTGAAAGAACGGTCCTGCCATCGGCCTCCTTTCCTATATATCTGATGTAGCGCGTAATCACCTTCCCATTGATTCGTCTGCTTTCCACCTCTGCCAGGTAGACTTTGCCGCCTTTCCGGAATCTCTTAATGAAGCTCATTGTAAGTAGTATTATACTACCTACAGAAAATAAAGTCAATCCTTTTGTATTGCGCGGAGATATTCTGTGCTTACAATTTAACGTCGGAGAAATCGGAGTTTGAGATTCTCAGAACAGGGAGTGCCGCGTAGGGAGCAAAAACGAGGTGGAATTCAGGTAACTGAGCCTTTTTAATCGCCGCGTGTTGATGCCGCCTTTCACTGGTTCAGAAGGCGGTATTTTTCGTCTGGCCTCTCGAGCAGGGCGCGCGGTATGTTTATGTAATCGTCCGTCCAGGCGTGCCCGTCCGGCGCTTTCACAAAAAACCATTCGTTCATAGCTTGCAGCGGCAAATGCGCAAGCGCCTGCGCGGACTTTGCCACTATCATCGCGCTTGTGCACAGCCCGCCGTAGTAGGAAGCATACGGGTGGCTGAAAGGCATGCTTACACGCACAAGCGCCGGGGCGCCTATATCGCGGGCCACGCGCGCGGCTTCCGAAACCAGCGCCATATTGATGTTGGAAAGGTT
>JAZDIE010000193.1:0-2359 GCA_043805295.1 Pseudomonadota bacterium | reverse complement strand
ACCCGGTCCCCTGTCCCCACAGCTCACCTCCACATATTCGCGAACCGCCACCCCCCGAACGACCAACAGGCTTCTCTTGGCATAAAGAACTTCAACCAAGTCCTTCAGCGTACTCTCGCCCTCACCTACAACGCCGAAGTCAAAGACAGGATAATCCAAGAGCGTCCGCTCCGGAACAGCGGTGAAATGAGCTCCTCCTATCACAATCGGCATAGAAGGCCAGGTTCTTTTGATTTTTTCAGCCAAATTAGCTGTCTTGAGGATTGAAGGCGTTACGGCAGTAAGCCCAATGACATCCGGTCTAAATCTCTTTATCTCTTCAAGAACATCCTGATAATCTCTCCCTAAAGCAGAGGCATCAACGATGTGAACACGGTGGCCCGCCTCACGCAGAACTGCCCCTAACATGAGCAATCCAAGGTGTGGAAGCGTCGCGCCCACCGGCGCGAGTTTGCCATACCTGTCATCTAAAGAATATGGAGCATTTGCAAGGAATATGGAGGCCATAATTGCGTCTTGGAGGTAGGTTGTCAGTCATCACAGACTATTTCTTCAATCTTCTCTCTCAGCAGCGCATTTTCCTGCACCATATTTTTTACCTGGTCCGTCAGCTTTGAGATCCTTACTGAAAATTGTATTGAAAGAAACAATAAAAAGATCAGTGCAGTAATAAACAATGTTGTTGTAGGAAGGACCGCACCGATGGCCCCGGTAATAAACTCAAGCCAACTGTATCGAATCACCAAAATAAATAATGCCGAGCTGGTTAGGAGCCATAACCAGGAATATTCCTCCCTTAATTTTCTGCGCCTCACCAAATCGAGAATTAAAATGAATATGATAATACAGATGACTATCATGGCTACTTTTTGTCTTGGCAGCATAACAATAAATCCTCCAAATTTTAAAAGTGTCTTGCCAGGCAAGCCACTCGCTGGCGATCGCTCACGCTCCGCATCTCTGGCAATTGTGTTACGTCACGAGAAAGGCACGCATCTGTTTACTCCATGCCTTATCTCTTTTACGACAAAGAAGGTTTCTTTCTAAGCAGTGTCATCAACATCGAAAGAAAGATCTTAAAGACATAATAGACCGGCCTCAAGCCACTGTGCATCGATGTACCGGTAGCCCTATCGTGCATGGCCATAGGGAATTCCTTGATCTTGAAGCCGGCGCGGTGCACCAGTACAATAACATCTGCATCCGGGTAATCATATGGGAAAAAATCATTCATAAGAAAGGCAAGAACCCGCTTGTTGAGGGCGCGGTATCCTGAAGTAGGATCACTGATTTTGAGACCAATGAGTTTGGACGTGACGAAGGCAAACAGCCTAATCCCCAGTCTTCTGGCCACACCCACTTCGTACCCAGCTCCAGGCGTTTCAAAAACCGCTTTTTCTCCCATAAATCTTGATCCTATAACCACGTCTGCATCCCCGGATATCGTTATCCCTAACATTTGTGGGATGTACGAGGGATCGTGCTGGCCATCTGAATCTAATTGAACTACATATTCGTATCCCTTTTCAAGAGCATACTTATAGCCAGTTTGGATAGCGACGCCATAGCCCATGTTGGAGGAGAGCCGAACCACCGTTGCCCCGGCCAGCCTTGATTTCAGGCCAGTGTTGTCCGTTGAACCGTCATCTATAACGACAATATCTATCTCCTTATCCACCTCTCTTATTCTTCCAAGTACCTGCGCGATCCTTTCCTCTTCATTAAACGCGGGTACAATAGCCAATGTCTTGTTTTTACATTTGCTTTTCATGGTTTACCTAACGGACTAATCCTAATATTACCAATATGTTCAGGGGTTGGAATCTGAGACTAACATGACGCAGCGATAGCACCTTGGGCATCTTAGATTTTTGCGTGCGCTTGTCACAACAGCTCAAAATTCACTCCAATATGCATAAAAGGGGTTGAGGCCCAAGAGTAACTGTAATGATAATGACTTCTATTTACGTTATCAGCCCTTACTTCGCAGTATACATCTGAAAAAACCTTCCCCATGCCGTGTTGGCATGGACAGTTTCCATGATGCGCTTTCCAACAAACGGCCACCAAATCCGGTCATGGTATATATAGGAGCCAAAAACAAAGAGGTACACCAGGGGCGTATGGAAAAGAAGCCTCTGGATTTTTTTTAGGGGACTGAACCAGAACAGGTCGCCAAACCGGCTCGCAAGATTATCACCAACCGAAAATTGATAAAGCCGCAAAAAGGCGCAAAATTCACAAAAACTAAAAACGGCATGTAACAAAATCAATCGGTTACAAACAAGAAAAATCCGGCTCCTGACTTTTTACGACACCATCAATATTTTTATATCATAAAAAGGCCCATGTTCCAAAT
>JAZDIE010000192.1:0-4478 GCA_043805295.1 Pseudomonadota bacterium | reverse complement strand
ATCCCATCCACCTTCTTCACCGTGGCGCATACCTCGTGGGCACTTGTTATCGCCGCCCATCATCGCTTCTGCTCCAGTTCCTCCCATGCCTTTCATGGCAATAGGACAGACCCCTTGTTTGGACTTGGCAATCTCCTCGCAACCGCCAGGGATGGCGGTAAATGCGGCTAATCCTAAAATAACCAATAACGCTAAAATACTTTTTTTCATCATGTCTCCTCCTCAACTGGTAGGGGCATGCCGTGCCCCTGCTAAATTAGTCCTGCGGCCATTTCTGGAATCCAGCATTGCCGACCGTCAGTCAGTTCAATATACAACCAAACCATTCGAGATTCAACAAGTTTGCACATAGGGGTCAGTCCTTCATTCATTTTTGACAGACTTATTATAGTCAACAATGAAGAACTGACCCCTATGTGTATTTTGAGTCAAGCAAAAACTAATTTGCGGCTATTGTAAAACCGGTTGCAAAAAGGATGCTTGTAAGGTAAAGAAAATCTGAGCCCCCGTAGCTCAGTGGATAGAGCAAAGGATTCCTAATCCTTGTGCCGCAGGTTCGATTCCTGCCGGGGGCATAAATTTTAAAGCCTGTCCGCTATTCACCACTTTAAAAAAATCTGTGTGCCATGAAATTTCCCGCAATAGAATTAGAATCTATATGTAAATCGTTTGGCAATGTGGTCGCCCTTGACAGGGTAAACATAGAGGCAACAAGCGGGGGTTTGTGCGCTATTGTAGGGGATAACGGAGCGGGTAAGACAGCGCTTGTTAATATACTTACAGGAACTTTAAAGCCAGATAGCGGGTTAATCAAGATATTCGGAAGACCGTATCAGTTTAATTCACATAGGGACGCTGTGAAAGCCGGAATTGGCCTTGTGCGCCGACGCGTTAGCCTGATCCCCTCGTTTACTCTGCTTGATAACATTATATTAGGAGATGAGCCGGCCAGCCGAGGAATTATCGACTATGAAGGGGGAAGAGAGTCTATACGTTTCTTGATTGACCAGTTCTCATTTCAACTCCTGCTGGATGAACCAGCTTATACGCTCAACGCAAGCCAGAAGTATCAAGCCGAGATGCTCAGAGCGATTTATCGGGGGGCGCAGATACTTGTATTTGACGAGCCTTTACTTTCAAATCCTGAAAAAGACGCCTTTTTTCAATGGCTGAGCCTATTTCAGGAGTCAGGCAAAACTCTAATCCTTGTGTCAAGCAAGATCGCCGAGGCGGTTAAAATATCAAACAAGCTTTATACGATGCGCAAAGGCCGGATTGTCTCAGAATATGACCGGCAGATTTTTGATATCGACAAGATAGCTAAAGATATTACCAGCGCTTCACCCCTTATGCAAGAGACTGATACACCTGAACCTGACCGTAGCCGCACCCCTTTATTGAAGTTGAACATAAGGCTTAAAAAGGGGGAAGGCCGGATTGCCTTCAGCCTTTTTAAGGGCGAGATATATGGCGTTATAGGTATGCCTGGAAACGGACAGCTTGAACTTGCTGGCGCATTGTTCGGACTTTGTCGCGATTACGCAGGAAAAATTGCCTGGAAAGGAAGGGATATAAGCAAACTATCCACGGCAGGGATTCGCGAACTTGGCATTGCCTATGCGCCGGAATATCCGGGGATGGGGGGCATTTCATCGCTTACCGTAGCGGAAAACAGGATGCTTGGGTATCACAAAAAAAAGCCCTTTTCCCGTAATGGCCGATTAGATTTAAAATGTCTCAAGGAAGAAACGCTTAACTTGGCCGGAAAGTATCATGTTGCTTTGGCTGATGTGTTTGCATCAGCGGATTCTCTTACAAGAGAGGATATAAGAATATTGCTGATCGCAAGAGAACTTGAGAGCGACCCTGAGCTGCTTATAATTGAATCGCCTGTTGATGACCGGCTTGACGCCGAGACCATGACAGCATTTTACAGCCTTCTTAGGGAAAAAAGAAGAAATGGAATGGCTATTGTTCTGATTTCATACGATATGGACGAGGTGTTTGCAGTAGCGGACAGGGTTGCTGTAATGTATGAATATGGAATCGCGATCGAGTCTGAAACAAGTAAAACCACGCAGGCTGCCATTAGCGTATATATGACGCCGGGGGGGATACAGTGAACACGTTTAGCGCGATAGAAAATATTATAATCGTCCTGAACAATACTGCCCTTATTCTCTTTGCCAGCCTTGCAACAGCAATCCCTTTGCAAGCAGGTCTGTTTAATCTTGGAGTAGGGGCGCAACTTGTTGTGGGCGGAGTAGTCGCCTCGCTTATTGTGTCCCTGCAAGGAATGCCTTGGCCGCTTACTCTTTTTTTCGCTCTTTCAGGCGGAGTTGTAACCGCAGCTTCCCTGGGGCTAATTCCCGCCTTGCTTAAGGCAAGACATGGGACGCACGAGGCTGTAAGCTCACTTATCTTAAACTGTGCGGTGTTTTGCCTTGTTCAACTGCCGGTAAAAGAAATGCCTAAAGCCACCCTTACCGCTCTGCTTCCAGGTATTGCCATTAAAGACGGTTGCGTCCTTTCTCCCGCAATTTTTTTTGCCCTGGCGTTATGCGCGTTTTATGGATGGTGGATGAAAAACACAATCGCAGGATACGAGATTCGCGTATTGTCAAAAAACCATAACGCAGCCAGATATGGCGGCATTGATCCTCAGAGATATTGGATACTACTTATGCTTGTCGCAGGCATGGTTGCAGGGCTGGGCGGAGCGCTTGATATTACAGGATCAGGCATGGCTGCAACCTTCGACTTGTATAGCGGCTATGGATATGACGGCTTTACAGCAGCGATTATCTCCCAGGGTTGTCCTATAAGTCTGGCGGTCTCATCTCTTTTTCTGGGTATATTACGGAGCGCCTTACAATTTTTAAGTATAGATCCGGATTATTCATCCTCTATGATCCTTATAATAGAGGCCATGCTTGTGTTTTTTATATTGTCAGGAAAACAATTTGTGCGCGCCTGGTTTGACAAAAAAAGCGTAAAAGAGTGAGATGTACGATATCATAGTCAATATTATCAATATGGCGATTGCTTACACAATACCGCTTTTATTCGCAACTATGGCCGGATTTGTCTCTGGCAGGTCTGGAGTTATCAACCTTGGCCTTGAAGGGATGATGCTTTCCGGCGCGTTCTTTGCGGTCATAGGCTCATCGATAAGTGGCAGCGCGTTTATTGGAACGTTCGCGGCCATGTTGGCTGGCGGTCTATTCGGAGCCTTTCACGGACTTGGCGTAGTTGTCATGAGAATTAACCAGATAGTCGCAGGCATTGCATTAAACATGCTAGCTATAGGGACAACAAGTCTTTTTTTAAGCCGCATATTCGAACCATATGGGGCATCTTATGCCGCAGCTTCCATTTCATCTTTCTCTATAGGGTCTATCAAAATTTCTCCTTTCTTGCTGTTGGCACTTGTCGCGCTTGCAGGGATAAAGTTTTTGCTTGAAAAAACCCCTATAGGCTTGAGGTTGCGCGCGGCTGGAGAGGACGAAGAGTCTGCGCGCGCGTTTGGCGTGAGGGTTGAAATGATCCGGTTCACTACTCTTATTGCAAGCGGGGCCATAGCCGGATTGGCCGGCGCCTATATTTCAATAGGAGAGGCCGGCTTTTTCGGGGGAAATACGATAAGTGGACGAGGCTACCTTGCGGTGGCTATTGTGTTGTGTGGCAGGAATCGCCTTTTTCATCTTATGCTCCTTGCTCTTTTGGTTGGAATCATAACCGCACTTTCCGGTTGGCTGCACACATCAATTCCTACCATACCTGTTCAATTAACCCAACTGCTTCCGTTTATTATAGTATTGATTATGCTCGCTGGTTTTCCCAGACAGACCAGGCCAATAAATGAAGTAAAATCAGGCTGTTTACTAACCAATCATGATTGATTCTATCGCGGCGCTTGCCCCAATAACCTTGCTGAGGTTTTTTCCTTGACTGCATCGGGTTATTTGAGCTAATTATTATTGAAAAATTCTTATTCCCCAGTAGCTCAGTCGGCAGAGCAAGTGGCTGTTAACCACTGGGTCCGCGGTTCGAATCCGTGCTGGGGAGCCAAAACAAATGCAACCTGTTCCAAATCAGTTGCTCAATGCAATAAAGCCCCGCATCAAAAATGTGGGGCTTTATTCGTTAATTCCATTACCGTATTTGCACGCTCGGTGATATGCGCCTGTCTGCACCTGAGCAGTTACCTTTTTCCCTACTATCTGAACCGGCACATGTGTCTCCTTTACCTCGTCAACCAAATCATACAACTTTTAAAGCCCCTTACATCGTTGCCATATCCTCAGATCAGATAATATCTGACAATACTATAATTTTGTAAGACTATTCAATGCAATCCTCAAAAAACATCCAGCCGGACATAATGATTTGCTGTTGACAATGGCATTGAAACCAACTTGACATTCTCCGAGTTTTAGCTAAACTACCTTATCCTAAAAAGGACGTAATCTTGGCCT
>JAZDIE010000191.1:0-4528 GCA_043805295.1 Pseudomonadota bacterium | reverse complement strand
CTTTTAGAAGAGGGATTATTTGACGAAAAACGGAAACGCCAACTTCCTTTGCTGCCGAAAAAAATAGGGGTAGTGACTTCTCCATCAGGCGCGGTTATTCGCGATATAATCCAGGTCTCGCAACGCAGGTTTGGAAATATGCATATCCTCCTTTCTCCTGCCCGTGTACAGGGAGAAGGCGCGGCCGAGGAGATTATACGCGCGCTTGAGATGCTGAACCGGCTTGGCGATATTGATGTGATTATCATTGCAAGAGGCGGAGGCTCTCTCGAAGATTTGCAGCCGTTTAATACAGAAGAATTGGCGCGCGCAATCGCGCAATCGCAGGCGCCGGTGGTCTCTGCTGTAGGGCATGAGACAGACTATACTATTTGTGACTTTGTCGCTGACCTGCGTGCTCCCACCCCGTCTGCGGCGGCAGAGCTTGTAATTCCCAAAAAAACTGATCTGTTAGCGCGTATAGATGAATCTGTTGCTGCGCTTTATAGACTGGAGAACCAAAAAATATCTATCTTACAAAAGCATTTGCACCATCTTTCAAAGCGGCTTGTGCATCCTGCAAGGCGTATTGCGGGGATACGACTTAGGATGGACGATTTTGTCTCTCGGATTGCATTGCTTGTTTCACATAAGCTACACCATAAGAAAAATCAGTTGGCTATTTTTAATAACATTCTTGCCCAACAAGGCCCCAGGCAAAAATTTAAGCTCTATCACGCCCAATTGAGGCAATCATTGAACGCTCTTTTTTATGCCACGAATAAATCCATTTCAGGTATCCGTGGCAGCTTAAATGCATTGACAGGAAAACTCGATCTGCTAAGCCCCATCTCCACGCTTGAACGGGGGTACAGCATTACGCGGACCATTTCCGGCCAGAGAATTGTGCGGGATGTAAAGGCTGTCTCTGAAGGAGAAGGGCTTGAGGTTATAGTCGGGAGGGGCATGATGCAATGTCGTATTGAAAGAAAGGACGAGACAAATCCATGGCAAAACAAAATTTTGAAAGCGCGCTGAAGCGTCTGGAAGAGATCGTGGATGACCTGGATTCAAGCGATCTGTCGCTGGAAGAGTCCCTGAAGCGGTTTGAGGAAGGGGTTAAACTTTCCAGGTTTTGTTCCGAAAGACTTGATGAAATAGAGAAAAAGGTATCGATTCTTATGCAAGATAAAGAAGGCGGATTAACAGAAAAAACGTTTGAGGCTGAAGAAAAGGAAGATGTTGATATCCTTTGATTTGACCGCTTATTTAGCGCAAAAACGCGAAATAGTGAATGAGTGGCTTGCTGGTTTGTGGGATTCCTCTTATCCGGATCCCTCCGGACTGGTTAAAGCC
Organism: Pseudomonadota bacterium; assembly: GCA_043805295.1. GTDB lineage: Bacteria > Desulfobacterota > Desulfobacteria > Desulfobacterales. The sequence continues at coordinate 3,193 of JAZDIE010000191.1, read as the reverse complement.
ATGACTTATTCGTTGATGATAGGAGGGAAAAGGCTTCGGCCTATTCTTTGCGTTGCAAGCGTTGAAGCTGTAGGCGGCACAGCAGAAATAGCACGCCCTGCTGCATGCGCCCTTGAGTTGATTCATACCTATTCGTTGATCCATGACGATCTCCCCGCGCTTGATAACGATGATCTCCGCCGGGGTAAGCCTACAAATCATAAGGTTTTTGGAGAGGCTACCGCTATACTTGCCGGAGACGCATTACTCACTGAGGCGTTTGCGCTTATTGCCCGAGCAGGGTATATTGCAAAGCCGGAAAATGCCCTGCAATGGGTTGAAGTCGCCCATATTCTGGCAACGGCAGCCGGTCATCGCGGGATGATTCAGGGGCAGATGCTGGACTTGCAGGCAGAGGGGAAGGGGATATCACTTGAACAAGTTGAAACCTTGCACAGATTAAAGACCGGCGCGCTTATTGAAGCATCTGTCAGGATTGGAGCTCTTCTAGGACAGGGGAGTAAAGAGGAAATAGATGCGCTATCGACATTTGGATGGAATATCGGCCTTGCCTTCCAGGTTTATGACGATATACTTAATATTGAAGGGAGAGCGGAACAGCTCGGCAAACAAGCAAGATCTGATATTGCCAGAAAAAAAGCCACATACCCTATTTTGATGGGCGTGGATAAGGCGAGACAAAAAGGGATATTGCTGATAGAACAAGCAGTTCAAAACATTGAATGCCTCGGAAGATCAGCCGAACCGCTAAAGGCTATTGCGAACTATATTGCCACGAGAGATCACTAGAATGGATATAATATATGTCTTACCTTGAACATATCAACAGCCCACAAGACCTGAAAAAATTGGATATATCTGACCTCCCTGCCCTTGCGGAAGAGATACGTCAGACGATTATAAATATCGTATCAAAGACCGGAGGGCACCTTGCGCCAAGCCTTGGCGTAGTGGAATTGGCTATTGCTATCCACTATGTCTTTGATTCTCCATACGATAGGATCATATGGGATGTCGGACATCAGGCGTATGCGCATAAACTCCTTACTGGCAGACAAAAGGATTTTCATACTCTGAGACAATATGGGGGTATTTCCGGATTTACCCGCAGGAGCGAAAGCATACATGACGCATTCTCAACAGGTCACAGCAGCACATCCATCTCCGCTGGCATAGGGATGCTTTGCGCGAAAAGGCTAAAAAATGACCGATCCAAGGTGGTGGTGGTAATTGGAGACGGATCCATGACCGCCGGCCTGGCATACGAAGGGCTGAACCAGGCAGGCGATCTTCACAAAGACATGATCGTGATACTCAACGATAACGAGATGTCTATATCAAAAAATGTCGGAGCGCTTTCGTCTTTCTTAAGCAGAAAACTTTCCGGAAAGTATTTCATGGATTTTAAACGTGATCTGGGCGAATTTTTGCGCGGGTTGCCTCGAGTAGGCCAAAATATGTACGAATTTGCAAAACGTACTGAAAACTCCTTCAAGAGCCTCATTACTCCAGGTATATTGTTTGAGGCGTTTAACTTCGATTACTTTGGTCCGATAAAGGGTCACAGGTTCGATCATCTGATTCCGACTCTTCACAATGTACGAGCTATGGAAGAGCCGGTGCTTTTACACGTAATCACTAAAAAAGGAAAAGGCTATCTGCCGGCTGAAAAAAATCCCACCTATTATCATGGTGTGGGGTGCTTTGATATAGAGACAGGGAATGGCCTGACGTCTGAAAAAAAAACTATCCCCACTTATATGGAGGTGTTTGGGGATACGATGGTTGAAAGCGCCAAAACCGACGATAAAATCATAGCCATAACCGCAGCCATGCCGGAAGGAACCGGATTAAGCAGGTTTGCGGAACTCTTTCCTGATCGATTTTTTGATGTGGGAATAGCGGAGCAGCACGGGGTAACCTTTGCGGCAGGGATGGCGGCTGAAGGGTACAAGCCTGTTGTTGCAATATATTCCACATTTTTACAGAGGGCCTATGACCAAATTTTGCATGACGTATGCCTTGAGTCGCTTCCGGTCAGCTTTGCCGTTGACAGAGGCGGAATAGTAGGAGAAGACGGCGCTACCCATCAGGGGGTGTTTGATCTTTCATATCTCAGGAGCATGCCGAATATGGTAGTGATGGCGCCAAAAGATGAAAACGAACTGCGCAGGATGATGGTTACTGCTTTCCGGCATAACGGCCCAATTGCATACCGTTATCCGAGGGGAGCGGCTATCGGAGTTTCTCTTGATCGAGTGATAAAACCCCTTGATATTGGAAAAGGGGAGATCTTGCGCAGCGGAAAAGATGTGGTAATAATAGCTATAGGGATAACGGTTTCTGCCGCCTTAGACGCTGCGGAGCAGCTTACTAGACTTAACATCTCCGCTTCAGTGGTAAACGCCAGATTTGTAAAACCGCTCGACTCTGACCTGATAATTTCGCTTGCAGAAATGACCCCAAGAATAATCACAGTTGAGGAAAATGTGCTTCAGGGCGGGTTTGGGAGCGCAGTAATCGAATGCCTCAATGATATGAGTATACCCGGAGTACATGTATTACGGCTTGGGCTTCCTGATGAATTTATTGAACACGGGCATCGAGATATGCTTCGATCAAAGTATGGAATAGATTCATCTGGTATTGTAAAGGCTGCTCAAAAGCTTGTCTTGCAGACTAAATGACTTCCTAAAAGCCCCCCCCTAATTGATAATGTTGCCAAACAGTTCCCCTTTATATATGAAATAGATTGCATATGTATGCAGTCCCCTTGCCTAATTACGTAACACTTCTGTGCTATAAAGTTCTACAATAAATCCTTTAAAATAAAGCTGTTGCATTAAATTGAGCTTGTGGCATACGCCTTGCTGTCTCTCTTTGTCACTACCATAAATTAGTGACACTATAATAACAAAAATCAGAAGAGGAGGTAATAGTAATGATTATTCGTAGTTGCATAGGCCGTTTTATATGCGGAGCAGGATTTTTCTTCTTAGCGCTTCTAAGTGGCAACTCTATGTTTTCATATGCTGGCGACAATTCTCAATCCTCTATATTTTGGAACTTAGTCGGCCAGGATGTTGAGATTGTAGAGACAATCCCTACGGCTGATAAAGTATCTCCTGGCGACACGCTTGACATAACAGTTACATGCGAGAACAGGGGGCAGACGCAGCAAACCCTTAAAGTT
>JAZDIE010000190.1:0-11872 GCA_043805295.1 Pseudomonadota bacterium | reverse complement strand
AAGACACATACTGTCCACAAAGAGACGAAGTAGCACGGGCCAGTAGCTCTAACGGCTAGAGCACCGGACTCCAAATCCGGGTGATGGGGGTTCGAATCCCTCCTGGCCTGCCAGTGGTATATTGGGGGATTATAAATGGGACGTATTAAACGTAAAAAAACGGCAGCGGTACGAAGCCATGAGGGAAAAGAGAAAAAAAATAGCGAGGCCAACTCGGATCTAGTCCCAATAGATGAGGGCGCGCTTACTTGTGAATCCAAGGGGGATGATACAAGCAAAGGTGGGCTTACCAATGTCTTTAGTAAGGTTTTAACAAGAGGGGAAGAAGGGTTTACGGTAGGGAGATATCCTGTTGTAGTAAAGATTAGACGTTTTTTGGAGGATGTATTGGTTGAGATTAATAGGATTACCTGGCCCAGCAAAAAAGAGACGATGGCTTCCACCTTGGTTGTAATTGTGTTGGTTCTTGTGATTTCATGCTTTTTAGGGATAGTTGACATAGCCTTATCCTCATTGGTTGGGGTAATACTCAAGTGAGGGGAGAAGATAAAATGAGAGGGTTTGCATGGCGCTGAAATGGTATATTGTGCATACCTATTCAGGTTTTGAAGACAAGGTAAAAACAGCCTTGGAGGAAAGAATTGCCACTTCCGGTTCTGGAGGGGATCTCTTTGGACAGATTATTGTTCCTACAGAGAATGTCGTTGAACTGGTAAAAGGGAAACGGAAAACTTCATCCAGGCGATTTTATCCGGGGTATGTCCTTGTAGAGATGGAATTAAATGAAAATACCTGGCATTTGGTAAAAAACACCCCCAAAGTAACCGGTTTTTTAGGAGGTGAAGATACCCCTTCTCCTGTTCCACCAGAGGAGGTTGCAAGTATAATAGGCCGTATGGAAGCAGGCAAGCTGAAGCCTCAGCCTAAGTATTCATTTGAAGTCGGCAATGAAGTAAGAGTAGTGGATGGCCCATTTACCAACTTTACAGGGGTTGTGGATCAGATAAGACCGGACAAAGGGAAGCTGCGGGTTATGGTTGGGATATTTGGAAGGCCAACATCCGTTGAACTGGATTTTGTTCAGGTTAGCAAGATATAGAGGAGTAGTATTCATGGCAAAGAAAATTGTTGGAGCAATTAAGCTGCAAGTTCCGGCTGGTAAGGCAAATCCTTCCCCTCCGATAGGCCCTGCGCTAGGTCAGCACGGCGTTAATATTATGGAGTTTTGCAAGGCGTTCAATGCAAAGACGTCAAGCGAAGAAGGGATGATAATCCCTGTGGTTATTACTGTGTACGCTGACAGGTCTTTTACTTTTATCACAAAAACGCCTCCTGCGTCTGTGCTGCTCAAGAAAACAGCTCAGATTGCCAAGGGTTCCAAGGTGCCTAACAGAGACAAGGTAGGCAAGGTGACACATATGGACATAGAAAAGATTGCAAGGCTGAAGTTGGAAGACCTGAATGCCAACACAGTTGAAGCAGCTTGTAAAATTATTGAGGGGACTGCCCGTAGCATGGGGATTGAGGTGATCGGGTAAGGTATATATACATAGCGTTATAAGACATAGCGCAAGGCGCGACGCAGGCGAGAAGCAGGCGTACTTCCTGTACGTTGCAGCGACGAGCCAAGGAGTAACGCAGCGATCTGGGCTTATGGCGCTATATAAAAGACAAAAGAAAAAGAGGAAAAGGTTATGCCCAGAAGAGGTAAGAAATACAAAGAGGCTTTTAATAAGATAGATGCGGCAAAGATAGAAGGTTTTAGCGATGCTTTAAAGCTTTCCCTGGAGGCAAAATATGCCAAGTTTGATGAATCGGTAGACGTTGCCGTTCAGCTTGGAGTCGACCCTCGTCATTCAGACCAGATGGTTAGGGGGACAGTGGTGCTTCCTCACGGTATAGGCAAGGCGGTTAGGGTGCTGGTATTTGCCAAGGGAGAAAAGGAAAGGGAAGCCCAGGCTGCTGGCGCGGATTTTGTGGGGGATGATGAAATTATTGAAAAAATAAAAACCGGTTGGCTGGAGTTTGATAAAGTAGTAGCCACTCCAGACATGATGGGATCGGTTGGTAAGATAGGAAAGATTCTTGGCCCGCGTGGTCTTATGCCTAATGCAAAGACAGGGACTGTTACCTTTGACGTGGCGCAGACAGTTAAAGACCTTAAGGCCGGAAAGATTGAGTTTAGAGTGGAAAAAGCAGGGATTCTTCATGCGTCCATTGGCAAGGCCTCTTTTGGTCTTGAAAAGCTGCGCGACAATCTGGCTGCTTTTTTGGATACTGTTGTACGCCTCAAGCCTGCAAGCAGCAAAGGGGTTTACTTGAAAAGTATAGGAATTTCGACTACTATGGGTCCAGGTATCAATGTAGACCCTGCGCATGTCAAGGGTTTGCTCAAATAGCTAACTAGATCCCCTTGTAAAATCTTCAATTTGGTTCATGCACCAATTCCTGTCCGAGACTGTAGGCACGCCATTAAGGTGTTGAATAAACTAAAATGTTTACCTACATAGACAGGCGATCAAAGTATTTAATCGCCTTCAAAAGCTCGGCGGGATTGTGTTTTACGGTGGAATGTATTGCTGTTGCGGCCCACACCGCTAAGCGCATTATTTCGGACTGAGAATGGAAGGAGGTGTGAATAAGTTTTGAACAGACAAGAAAAAGAGATTGTTATTCGTGAATTGCACGAAAAGTGTCTGGAAGCAAAGACTGCGATAATTACTGAGTACAGGGGCTTGAATGTCGCCGCGATGAATGAATTAAGGGGGCAATTACGAGCTGCATCTGTAGAATATCGCATAGTAAAAAACACACTGCTGAAGCGGTCTGCTGAGAACACAAGCCTTGCTCCACTTGCTAGCTGTCTTGAAGGGCCTTGTGGTGTAGCCATAAGTAAAAGCGATCCTGTGGCGCCGGCCAAGGTGCTTTTAAGGTTTGCAAAGGAGAATGCGCTTCTAAAGGTAAAGATTGGAGTGCTTGATGGTGTTCTGCTTGACGTCAAGGACATACAGGCATTAGCCGATCTTCCGTCTCGAGACGTGCTGCTATCTCAACTGCTTTCGGCAATGAATGCTGTTCCCACTGGTTTTGTCAATGTATTGGCCGGTGTTTTGAGAAATTTACTTGGCGTATTGACAGCAGTGAAGGACCAGAAAGAAAAACCAATAGTGTCTGAACTAAAATCTTAAATTTGGTTTAAGGTTAAGGAAGGCAAAGATTTTAAAAGGATTTTAAGGGGGTATATTAAGCCATGTCTATAACAAAAGATGATGTCATTCAGTTTATTGCGAATATGTCTGTATTGGAGCTTTCTCAGCTTATAAAAGAACTGGAAGAAAAATTTGGTGTTTCTGCAGCAGCTCCTATTGCTATGGCGGCCATGCCTGCAGCAGCTACCGTACAGGCTGCTGAGGAAAAAACAGAATTCAGCGTTGTGCTGGTTTCTGCCGGTGAAAAGAAGATACAGGTGATCAAAGAGGTAAGGGTTATCACAGGGCTTGGATTAAAGGAAGCAAAGGATTTTGTTGATAGCGCTCCTAAGCCGGTGAAGGAAGGGGTATCTAAAGAAGAGGCAGAGAACATCAAGAAACAACTTGAAGGGGCTGGGGCTACGGTTGAGATTAAATAGTTTCTAACAGAGCCTTTTTTGAAACGTTCAATTTTGATGGATTTGTAAAAAGCCAAAAATCCACTCCCCAGGTGGGAGTGGGATTAAGATTAAGGGGAGGGGGAATTTTACCCTCACCCCAACTCTCTCCCATCAAGGGAGAGGGGGTTTTGGGGACTTTTTACAAATCCATCACTTAGTTTTTTGATAAGGAGAGACAATGTCGGATAGATATTCGGCGAGTGTCAAGCGTTTTCGCAAGAGTTTTGGCAAGATCGGTGGAGCAGTTGATATTCCTAATTTAATGGGCATGCAGAAGGAGTCTTATGGCAGGTTTCTTCAAAGAGATATCCCTGTCGAGGACAGAAAAGACATAGGACTTCAGGCAGTATTCAATAGCGTTTTTCCCATTAAAGACTTTACCGGGACAGCGTCCCTGGAGTTTGTAAGGTATAGGTTTGGAGAACCCAAGTATGATGTGGAAGAGTGCATTCAACGGGGGATGACATATGAGGTGCCTATTCGCATTACCGTAAGGCTGGTGGTCTACGCGGTTGATAAAGATAATGGCGCTTCCAGTATTAGGGATATCAAGGAGCAGGAGATATATTTTGGCACGATCCCTCTTATGACCGATAATGGCACCTTTATAGTAAACGGCACGGAGCGTGTAATAGTAAGCCAACTCCATCGTTCGCCTGGTGTATTTTTTGATCATGATAAGGGGAAGGCTCATCCGAGCGGCAAGGTGTTGTATTCGGCTCGTATCATTCCCCTTCGAGGTTCATGGATAGATCTTGGCATTGACACCAAAGACACTATAGGTGTTCGCATTGACCGCCGCAGGAAGTTTCCTGTTACCTTGTTGTTTAAGGCCTTTGGATACACAGACCAGGATATTCTGGACTATTTTTATGAAAAAGAAATTATTGTTATTACCAAGGGAAGATCATTCAGCAAACTTCTTAATCCTAAAATTCATACAGGGCAAGTGGTCTCAAAAGAGATTCGAGATACTGAAAGCCGTGAGGTGATAGTTCAAAAAGGCCAAAAGCTGACAAAGCGGGTTATTAAGCAAATGGAGAAGTCAGGAATAGATCATATTCCTATAGACTCATCTGCTTTAATCGGAAGAGTGCTTGCCCATCCGCTGGTTGATCCAGACACAGGGGAGATGCTTGCGGATATGAATGAAGCCATTCATGAGAAGCTTATTGACAATATCAAGATCTCCAAGGTGGAGTCTTTTTCTCTATTGTTTATTGATAACATTACAACAAGCGACTCTATACGCAAGACGCTGGAACAGGATAAATTAAAGACTCAGGATGAGGCGGTAGTAGAGATATATCGCAGACTGAGACCATCTAACCCTCCGACGCTTGAAACCGCTTATGATTTTTGTCGCAAGCTCTTTTTTGATCCGGCCTATTATGATCTTTCAAGGGTCGGCCGTCTTAAAATGAACTACCGGCTTGAACAGGATGTGCCTATCGAGGTGCGCACCCTCAAAAAAGAGGATGTTATGCTGACGACAAAAATCCTGGTTGAGCTGAAGGATGCGCAAGGCCCTGTTGATGATATTGACCACTTAGGTGATCGCAGGGTGCGTGCGGTCTGTGAGCTATTAGAGATTCAATATCGGACAGGACTTGTGCGTATGGAGAGGGCGGTTAAGGAACGTATGAGCCTTCAGGAAATAGAGGCGCTTATGCCCCATGACCTCATCAATTCCAAGCCAGTATCCGCAGTGCTGAGGGAATTTTTTGGGACAAGCCAGTTGTCTCAATTCATGGATCAGACAAATCCACTTTCGGAAATTACACATAAGCGGCGGCTTAGCGCATTGGGTCCTGGAGGATTAACCAGGGAGCGGGCAGGTTTTGAGGTAAGAGACGTGCATCCTAGCCACTATGGGCGAATCTGTCCAATTGAGACGCCGGAAGGTCCTAATATAGGCCTGATTGTTTCTTTGAGCACATATGCGAAGGTTAATGACTACGGGTTCATAGAAACCCCGTATAAGATAGTCAGGGACGGATGTGTGACCAGTGAGGTTTGTAATCTCAACGCCCTGGAAGAGAAGGACTTTCCGATTGCCCAAGCGAATGCGCCTCTTATTGCTAAGGGACGGTTTCAAAATCCGGTTGTGGCGGCGAGGGTTGCGGGAGAGTTAAAGATAGTAAACCAGGAAGACGTTAAATATATGGATGTCTCCACAAATCAACTGGTGAGTGTTTCAGCCGCGTTGATTCCTTTTCTTGAAAATGACGATGCAAACCGCGCGCTTATGGGATCTAATATGCAACGTCAGGCTGTTCCTCTTTTGACTCCAAGTGCTCCGCTAGTCGGCACAGGCATGGAATATATAGTAGCAAAAGATTCAGGGGTTACCTTGATTGCTGATAACGACGCGGAAGTAGTGGATGTAGATGCTACCAGGATCGTGTTAAGATACAATGATAACGGGGACGGAGATAAAGGTAATGTTAAAATTTTAAAGCTCAAGAAATTTAAAAGGTCTAATCAAAACACATGCTTTAACCAGAAGCCGATAGTACACAAGGGCGAGAGGGTGGCAAAAGGCGATATAATTGCTGACGGACCTGCTACTGATAGCGGAGAGCTTGCTCTGGGGAAGAATGTTTTAGTTGGGTTTATGCCTTGGGGCGGGTATAATTTCGAAGATTCTATCCTTGTAAGCGAGCGCCTTATTAAAGAGGGCTTTTTTACATCTGTTCATATTGAAGAATTTGAGTTGGTCGCGCGTGACACAAAACTTGGAAAAGAGGAGATTACCCGCGATATCCCTAATGTTGGTGAGGAAGCGCTTAAGGATCTTGATGAAAGCGGTATTATTAGAATCGGCGCTGAGGTAAAGGCTGGAGATATCCTGGTCGGCAAGATTACTCCCAAAGGAGAGACACAACTTTCTCCAGAGGAGAAACTTTTGCGGGCGATATTTGGCGAAAAGGCAGGGGATGTCAAAGACACCTCCTTGCGTGTTCCTCCTGGTGTTGCAGGGGTTGTGATTGAAGCCAAGGTATTTTCCCGAAAAGGTGTTGATAAAGATTTGCGTTCGCAAGAGATTGAAAATGGAGATATCAAGGATATTGAAAGGGATCAGAGGGCAGGCATAAGGGTGATTGAAGATTCTACTCGTGACCGGCTTAAGGGAATTTTGGCAGGCTCAGTATGCGCTGTCCCTGTTAAGGACGCAAAAGGAAAGGTGTTTATCAAAAAAGGGGGGGAGATCACAGCAGAGGCTATTGATGCCCTACCTGTCGAAAGTTGGCGGGATGTCAGATTTGCTGACGAAGCGCTTGACGATAAGGCTGCCGTGATAGTGGAAAGCAACGAAGAACAATGTGATATCATGCGGATATCTTATGGAGAAAAAATTAATAGGCTTCAGAGGGGGGATGAGCTTCCTCCAGGGGTTATAAAACTCGTTAAAGTCTATGTGGCGGTAAAACGTAAGCTTGCTGTTGGTGATAAAATGGCAGGTCGTCATGGAAACAAGGGGGTTGTGTCAAGGATTTTGCCTGAAGAGGACATGCCGTATTTTGAAGACGGAAGCACTCTCGACATGGTTTTGAATCCTTTGGGGGTTCCTTCTCGAATGAATGTTGGGCGGATTCTTGAGATCCACCTGGGATGGGCGGCAAGGGGTCTTGGTAAACAAATTTATGAGCTTGCCCAAAAAATGGCTTACAATGATGTTAGGGTAAAACTAAAAAATATTTTTGTCTCCAAGGAATTAAGATTATTTATTGATAAGCTCGATGATGATGAGATTAGAAATATTGCGCTTTTGCATAAAAAGGGCGTTAATGTCGCTAGCCCTGTTTTTGACGGCGCGACAGAAAAAGATATTGAAGAGCTTATGTCCGATGCCGGGCTTCCGGTTTCCGGTAGGGCGCAGCTCTATGATGGAAGAACTGGAGATCCCTTTGAATACGAAGTGACAGTGGGGAGTATGTATATGCTAAAACTCCACCACCTTGTTGATGACAAGATACATGCCCGTTCTATTGGCCCGTATTCGCTTGTTACGCAACAGCCGTTGGGCGGTAAGGCCCAGTTCGGCGGACAGCGCCTTGGTGAGATGGAAGTGTGGGCCATGGAGGCGTATGGCGCGGCATATGCTCTTCAGGAATTTTTGACCGTAAAATCAGATGATGTGGCAGGCAGGATTAGGATGTATGAGAAGATTGTAAAGGGTGATCATACCTTGGAGCCTGGACTACCAGAGTCGTTTAATGTGTTGATAAAAGAGCTGCAAAGCCTTGGCCTTGATGTTCAGCTTTTAGAGTCTGAGCATAAGGAAGTCGGGGAATAAAAGGAGAGAGCAGTGGAAGATATTTATAGCTTTTTTGCAAGACCAAGAGATCCTCTTGATTTTGAAGCAATCAAGATATCCATAGCTTCATCTGAAAAAATTAAGGAATGGTCGTATGGCGAGATAAAAAAGCCAGAGACTATTAATTACCGCACATTCAAACCGGAACGTGACGGGCTTTTTTGCGCTAAGGTTTTTGGTCCTACTAAGGATTATGAGTGTAATTGCGGAAAATATAAGCGGATGAAACATCGCGGGGTGGTGTGCGAAAAATGTGGAGTGGAAGTAATCCAGTCCAAGGTTCGCAGAGAGCGCATGGGACATATTCAACTAGCTACCCCTGTGGCTCATATCTGGTTTTTGAAAAGTCTTCCAAGTAAGATAGGTCATATGCTGGACTTGAGCATGCGGGATTTGGAAAAGATACTCTATTTCGACGCCTATGTGGTGATTGATCCTAAGGATGCCCCGCTTAAGCATAAAGAGCTTTTATCAGAGAACAAGTACAACGAGGCGCGTGAACGTTACGGTTTTGGATTTGAAGCAGGGATAGGGGCTGAGGCGATCAGGGCGCTGCTTTCACAGGTGGAGGTTGAAAAGCTTTATGGAGAACTTCGCTTAGAACTGGGCAAGACTTCATCTGATGCAAAGAGAAAGAAGCTTTTCAAGCGGATTAAGGTGTTGGATACGTTTCGTAAATCCAGCAATAATCCTAGCTGGATGATCATGGATGTGATCCCTGTTCTTCCGCCGGACCTTCGGCCTTTGGTGCCGCTTGAAGGAGGCAGGTTCGCCACTTCTGATTTAAATGATCTTTATCGTCGGGTCATTAATAGAAATAATCGCCTGAAACGACTCCAGGAGCTGCATGCGCCGGACATAATAATCCGAAACGAAAAACGGATGCTTCAAGAGGCGGTAGATGTCTTGTTCGACAACGGAAGGCGAGGTAAGACTGTTACGGGAACCAATAAACGGCCGCTAAAGTCGTTGAGCGATATGCTAAAAGGAAAACAAGGCCGATTTCGCCAGAACCTTTTGGGAAAACGTGTAGATTATTCCGGTAGGACAGTTATTGTAGTAGGGCCTGAGCTTAGATTGCATCAGTGCGGTCTTCCTAAACTAATGGCCTTGGAGTTATTTAAACCGTTTGTTTACAGTCGGCTTGAGGCAAAAGGATATGTGACAACCATTAAAAGCGCGAAGAGGCTGGTTGAACGGGAGACCCGTGAGGTATGGGATACGTTGGACGAAGTGGTAAAAGAATACCCAGTGATATTAAACCGCGCCCCTACTCTTCATCGGCTTGGCATGCAGGCGTTCGAACCTTTGCTTATAGAAGGAAAGGCTGTGCAGTTGCACCCGCTTGTGTGCACGGCATTTAACGCTGACTTTGACGGAGATCAGATGGCCGTGCATGTGCCTTTATCTATAGAGGCGCAGATAGAATCGCGTGTCCTTATGATGTCTACAAATAATATACTTTCTCCGGCCAACGGACAACCCATAATTGTTCCTACTCAGGATATTGTTTTGGGAATTTATTATCTTACTCGGGCCTGCGCCTATGATACCAGGGCGGGAAAGCTCTTTGCATCTTCCGGTGAGGTGCGGGTTGCTTATGAAGAAGGCGTTGTTGGACTTCATACTCCAATAAAGTTGAGGACCGGAGAAAAACAGGTGGTGGATACCACGGTCGGACGTGTAATTCTGGGAGATATTGTTCCACGCGCCCTTCCTTTTGAGCTTATAAATAAGGTCATGGATAAAAAGGCCTTACGTAACCTGGTCAATGAGTGCTACCGCAAGCTCGGCATTAAAGAGACAGTTATATTGGGTGATCGCCTTAAGGATATGGGCTTTTGCTATGCTACTAAGGCGGGTATATCTGTCTCAATATATGATATGGTTATTCCTAAGAAGAAGGAAGTGATTCTCAAGGCAGCGGAGAATGAGGTGGCTGCGATTGGGGAACAGTATGTGGAAGGGCTTATTACCCAGGGTGAAAAATACAACAAGGTAGTTGATATATGGGCAAGAGCCACGGAAGATGTTGCTACCGAGATGATGGAAGAGATGAAGATGGCGCCAGCTCGTGACGAAATGGGTAAGTTCGTTTGCGACAAGGCTGGTAATCCTATGATGGAAGAGAGCTTTAATCCCATTTATATCATGGCCGATTCAGGCGCTCGCGGAAGCAAGGATCAGATGCGCCAATTGGCGGGAATGAGAGGCCTGATGGCCAAACCGTCGGGTGAGATAATTGAGACACCTATTACTGCTAATTTCAGAGAAGGCTTATCAGTGCTTCAATATTTTATTTCCACACATGGGGCGCGTAAGGGGCTGGCGGATACTGCCTTGAAAACTGCCAATTCAGGATATTTAACGCGGAGACTGGTAGACGCATCTCAGGATGCTATTATCGCTGAAAAAGACTGTGGAACTGTCGAAGGTGTTGAAGTGAAATCTCTTGTTGAGGGGGGTGAAGTCATACAGCGCGTGGGAGAACGTGTGCTTGGCCGCGTTGCGCTTGAAGATATTGTTGATCCGTTTACCGATCAGGTCTTGGTTAAGGCAGGTGAAGAGATAGATGAGGGGCGGGTTCAAAAAATAGATGAGGCTGGTGTTGAAAGAGTGATTATACGTTCTGTTCTTACGTGTCGATCTAGCGGTGTATGCGCTAAATGTTACGGCAGAGATCTTGCCCATGGTCGGCCTGTGGAGTCTGGTCAGGCAATAGGCATTCTTGCTGCTCAATCGATCGGAGAACCTGGAACGCAGCTTACAATGAGGACATTCCATATAGGCGGAACAGCAAGCCGTCGAGTTGAGCAGGCGGATATCACTGTTAGAAATTCCGGCATTCTTAAGTATGTAGATGTCGAGACAGTAGCGAATGCAAAGGGCGAGCTAGTTGTCATGAATAGAAACGGTGAAGTTGCTATTATAAGCCCTAATGGCCGGGAACGTGAACGATATCCTATAATATATGGCGCGCATCTTTTTAAGAAAGAAGGCGAGCAAGTCTCTTTGGGCGAACTGATTGCGGTTTGGGATCCATATACTATGCCGATTATGACCGAGGCGTCAGGGCAGGTAAAATTTGGTGATATTATGCCTGGCCGCACCATGACAGACAGAGTTGATCCTGTTACCGGAAAAGCAAGTATGGTAATTGTTGAGTACAAGGAGACCGAACTTCGGCCAAGGATATCGATCAAAGACGAACATGGTAAAACCGCAAAAATTCCGGGATCTGAAAGGGATGCCCGTTATTTACTCCCTCTTAACGCTATATTAATGGTTTCTGAGGGAGATATGGTCGCTGCTGGGGATATAATTGCAAAACTTCCAAGAGAAACTACCAAAACAAAGGATATAACCGGAGGTCTGCCGCGTGTAGCTGAATTGTTTGAAGTTAGAAAGCCTAAGGAATCGGCGGTTATTACAGAAATAGACGGATATATAAGCTTTGCAAAGGCTGTAAAGGGGAAGCGAAAGGTGGTTGTTACCCCTGAGGTAGGCAAGCCAAGGGAATATGTAATTCCCAGAGGAAAGCATATCAGCGTACAGGAAGGGGATTATGTCAGGGCAGGTGAACCGCTGATGGAAGGATCTGCAAATCCACACGATATACTTAATGTGCTTGGGTTACATGCCCTTGCGCGATATCTGGTTGATGAAATTCAGGAGGTATACAGACTCCAGGGTGTTCATATAAACGATAAGCATATTGAGGTGATTGTACGTCAGATGCTGAAAAGAGTCAGAGTTACTGATCCTGGGGATACTGATTTTCTGTCAGAGGAACAAGTTGAAAAAATGATATTTGAGAAAGTAAATGAGCAGGTTGTCAGAGAAGGCAAGAAGCCGGCTACTGGCGAACCATTACTCTTGGGTATAACAAAGGCTTCTTTAAG
>JAZDIE010000189.1:0-2076 GCA_043805295.1 Pseudomonadota bacterium | reverse complement strand
TAAAGGAATGCTATGAAGCGCTTGGCATCGTCCACGCCTTTTTCAAACCAATTCCCGGAAAATTCAGCGACTACATCGCACTTCCGAAGGCCAATATGTACCAATCACTCCATACGAAGATTATCGGCCCCTATGGTGAAAAGATAGAGATCCAGATAAGGACCCATGAGATGCACAAGATTGCCGAGGAAGGTATCGCCGCTCATTGGAAGTACAAAGAGGGAAAGGTATTCGATGCAAAAGAGGATAAGGTATTCGCCTGGTTACGAAGGCTCATAGAGTGGCAGCATGAATTGAAAGACAACAAAGAGTTCATGGAGATATTCAAAATTGATCTCTTTTCAGATGAGGTTTACGTATTCACACCCAAGGGAGATGTGAGAGACCTGCCGAAAGGAGCCACTCCGATAGATTTTGCCTATGCCATTCACTCTGAACTGGGGCATCGATGCGTCGGTGCGAAGGTGAACGGGAAGCTTGTCCCCCTCCGTTATGTTTTAAAAAGCGGGGACAGCGTTGAAATACAGACAAACCTTGCCCACAAACCAAGTAAGGACTGGCTCAATTTTGTCGTTACCTCCAAGGCAAAGACAAAAATCAGACAATGGATAAAAACCGAACAGAGGGAGCAGAGCATTGAGCTTGGCAAAACTTTACTCGATAAAGAACTGACCAAGCACGACAAAAACCTCGCAAAACTTCTCAAGTCAGGGGAGTTACAGACCATTGCGAAAGAATTCAGTTTTGAAACCGTTGAGGATCTCTTCGCAAGCGTGGGCTACGGGCTTTACACACCGTTACAAATCCTGGGTAAGACCATTCCGGAAAGCAAAAAACCAAGCAAGCTAAAGACGCTTATAAGCAGCTTCAAAAAAGGCAGAGACAGCGCCATTAAGGTTCAGGGTATCGATGGACTGGTAGTAAGATTTGCAAAATGCTGTAATCCCATTCCTGGAGACAATATCTTCGGTTTCATTACAAGGGGCCGGGGATTAACGATACACGCGGCAGACTGTTCTAATGTCCACACCTATGATGAACAGAGGCAGGTTGAGGTCTCATGGCAACTGAATAAAGATTTTACATATCCTGTAAGATTAAAGATCGTCGGAAGTGACAGGAAAGGGCTCCTGTCTGATATAAGCTCGATCATGGCTTCCAACAAGGCAAATATAATCAGCGCCCAGGCGATGACCTACCCTGACAGATCAGCTGCAGGCATGTATGAAATTGAGATCGGGCATATGTCACAATTACAAAAGATTATCAAATCAATCCAGAAGATAAAAGGCGTAAGATCAGTAGAAAGGATCCGCGGAACAATATAGCGGTAAGCTATCAGCTGTCAGCAGAAAACGTGAGGCGTAAGTCGTGAGGCGTGAGGCGATTTTTTGGCTCCTCGCTCTCGGCTCTCTGCTGCTTTTCTGTCAGGGCGCCTTCTGAAAATTACCCTTTTTTATACAATTGGTACAGATTTTTGCCTTTTTCGTTGTCCCGTCTTTAACGATTCTGACAGTTTGTAAATTGGGCAACCACTCCCGTCTGGTCTTGTTGTTTGCGTGGCTTACGTTGTGGCCAACCTGTTTACCTTTACCGCATATCTCACAAACCCTTGCCATGAATGCCTCCGATAATGTATCTCTATTACCATATAAAGTCTATGTCAGGGAAATGAATTTTACCCATTTCGTTGCTGCAATGTCAATATATTTCAACGCTATACCTGCAAACCAGCATGCTTCAAAAGAATTCAGGGCACCTTCACAAAACCCGGGAGAGCGTTCAGGAAAACCAATTAAGTTGATGACTTAGAGAACACTTTTATCAGTATTGGATAGATGCCTATGGATACTGGGTGTGCCTGAGGAACAAACCATCATACATAAAAGGCATTAAAGTAGTAATTTTTTTTAATAACCATTGTATACATTAGGTTTTTTCTGTTGCATCCTCAACAGGCAAAATAAAATAAAAGATAAAGAACTCAAATAGTTGGGAACATCATTCTACAACTTTTCAACAGGTATTGCACAATTTATGTGGAAAACCGATGAGCTCATAGTTGATAGCAAAACA
>JAZDIE010000188.1:0-3646 GCA_043805295.1 Pseudomonadota bacterium | reverse complement strand
TTGAAGAAGATATTGAAAGAATTCAAAGTATTGATTTTGAGTTTGCAGTAGATAAATGTGAAAAGTGACAAGATTCGGTATTGAGAGAGCATAAAAGGTATTATTCCGCCGACTCCCTATAGACAGGAAGGTTGCACATCAATTTTTTAAGCAGGCATCGGGGGTATTTGACACCTCTCAGTGCAAAGGGTATCAGCAGCGAGATAATGATATCGCATTGAAAATAACAACCGACAGGATCGCGCTGTACGGGTTTGCAAGATGAAGGGAGCGCAAAAATCATTCCAGTGCCAGCGGTTTACCGTTCTTTAATCGCGTCTTCTGGCGCCAGATAAGGAATTACGTCTTCGATGGCTTTAAAGTGGGAATCGTAAGCAACGATATCCTCACAATTGTAAACAACCGCTGAAATTGCATGGGGAATATCTGATGCATCATTCAGAGAGGAAAACTTTTGAGCGTGGAGTATCCTGTCTTCTCTGTTTAAAAGTGGTGCAAGGATTATCTTTGTATCCAAGATCTTATTCAATGCTTCTTTTCCGAATCTGGAGCCTGTTTCAAGGTCAGGAGCATTTTGTATTGCAATTATGAACAATTCATGCAAAGCATAAAAAGATGTGATCGCTTTGATTTTCCCGGCATTCACCAGTTCAAACAATCTTGAAACATGCACATATCGCTCTTTCTCAAGAGCCTGAGCAAGCGTATAGACTAACAGCACTGAAGTATCAAGGTAGTGCATGCTTGCTTTCTTCCTGCTGTATCGCCTCGATCATGAGTTTGGAGATAAACAATGCAACAGGAGCGACTCCCTGTGCTAACATGAGTTCGTAGCTCTCTTTTTTACCTTTGTGGAGGATTTCATCAAAATTTTTACCTTCCAGATACCGGCTAAACTCTTTTAAAGGCACGTAATATCACCTTATCGACTAATTTAAACAATGCATCGAATATATAAAAAGATAATGGAGAAGTTTTACATAAACGTCGTTATTACAATATCAATAACCTTTATCCCTATAAACGGCGCCACCATCCCGCCCAGTCCATAGACAAGAAGGTTGTACATCAACAGCTTTTCAGCAGGCATCGGGCGGTATTTGACGCCTCTCAGTGCAAGGGGTATCAGCAGAGGGATAATGATCGCATTAAAAATAACAGCCGACAGGATCGCGCTGTACGGATTTACAGGATGCATGATTTTGATTTGGCTCATAGAATAATTAGCAGAACAAGCTTAAAATAGCTCGCAAAGTGAGATTTATTGGGAAAAAGTTCAAGTAACTCTCCTGAAAGGAAAATTAAAGGAAATTTTGATATATTACTTCTTATAAAAAATACAGTAAAATCCGATTATGCCTCTTAATTTACTCGCATTAGAAAACCTGTTAGATATCAACAAGCAGATAAAAATACGTGCCTCAAAAGACCATCGAATAGAGTACACTGGAAGTGAAGATTATCCCATCAAGATTCGTGAACTTAAGAAGTTAATCGAACTTGTGCCGAAAAATCGGACAGATATAGAGATTGCAGCGTATTATCTGAAAAATATAATTTTGTTGCAGGCATTCCCGGATGCTAACCATAGAACAGCATTGACTGCAACGGAAAGATTTTTAGAAAAGAACGGCTACACCTTCGATTATAAGGCTGTAGAAGCATACCAGTTCAGAAAGGAACTCTACACCAGAAGATTACGGGAATATGGAACTTATGAAGAAAGATCTGTAAGCGTTTTAAAAGAAGCTGATAACCAGGTATTTTCGCTATGCCTGGAGTTTGTTAGAGCGCATATTAGATAGACTAGCCCAACTCTACTAATACTTCATACCTGCGGTCAAGAATACGATTTATTGCCTGCAACTCAGATTCTCTCTCGGAACTCTTTGGTTTTGCCATAGCAGATGTGGAGCGAATCTGTTGCTTTTGCTGCTGTTTCATCATTGTCAACTCTTGAATTGCATTCTATTTATAATCATCGCCGCTGGGCGCGAGTGTTAATAGTGCTTTTCTTCCTTAATTATATAAACATTGTTATTATAACATCAATAATTTTTATCCCAATAAACGGCGCTATAATTCCGCCGACCCCATATACGAGAAGGTTGTACATCAATAGTTTTTCAGCAGGCATCGGGCGGTATTTGACGCCTTTCAGTGCAAGTGGTATCAGCATAGGTATAATGATGGCATTAAAAATAACAGCCGACAGGATCGAGCTGTACGGGTTTGCAAGATGCATGATATTGAGAATCTCCAGTTGGGGATAGATTGTGACCATTGCTGCCGGTATAATTGCAAAATATTTTGCGATGTCATTGGCAATGCTGAAAGTCGTCAGGGTCCCCCGCGTTATCAGTATTTGCTTTCCGATCTCAACAATATCCATTAACTTGGTCGGATTACTTTCCAGGTCTATTATATTTGCTGCTTCTCTCGCCGGCTGTGTTCCTGTATTCATTGCTACAGCCACATCCGCCTGCGCCAGTGCGGGTGCATCGTTCGTGCCGTCTCCTGTCATGGCTACCATATGGCCCTGTTGCTGATTCTCACGAATTAAACGAAGCTTATCTTCAGGTTTTGCCTCTGAAAGAAAATCATCCACACCTGCTTCTGCGGCAATAGCTGCTGCTGTAAGATAGTTATCGCCTGTTATCATAACGGTCTTTATTCCCATTTTCCGCAACTGAACAAATCGATCACGTATACCGCCTTTTAAGATGTCCTTAAGATGTATCACTCCCAGGATTTGCGAATTATGGCATACCACAAGAGGTGTTCCGCCCGATTTTGCGATACTTTTCACTTTCTGTTCAAGCTCGGAGGGTACGTTTCCTCCTTTGCTTTTGACATACTCCGTGATTGCAGAGGAGGCGCCTTTTCGATACGATTCCCCGTCTATATCAACTCCGCTCATGCGTGTCTGGGCGGTAAATGGAATTGATTTTGCACTGTGGGGAAGGGCCGTCAACCGCATCTGGTATTTCTTTTTTGCAAGTACGACTACGCTTCTTCCTTCAGGCGTCTCATCAGTCAGGGATGCAAATAGTGCTGTATTGGCAACTTCCTGCTCGGTGTGTCCCGTCAGCGGAATAAATTCCACTGCCTGCCTGTCACCCAGGGTAATCGTTCCTGTTTTATCAAGGAGAAGGATATCCACATCTCCGGACGCTTCAATGGCTCTCCCCGAAAGGGCTATCACGTTTTTCGAAAAGAGCCTGTCCATGCCCGCAATCCCGATAGCAGGCAGGAGCGCTGCAATTGTTGTCGGCGCTAAACAAACAAAAAGTGCTATAAGCACAGTAGATGAGACCTGCATACCCTGTCCAGCAGATTTTACACTGTATATGGATAATGAACTGAAATTGATAACCACAAGCAGAAAGACCGCTGTTAACGATATCAGCAGTACTTCCAGCGCGATCTCGTTCGGGGTTTTACGGCGCTTTGCACCTTCCACCATGGCGATCATCCTGTCCAGGAATGCCTCCCCGGGATTTGCTGTTATACGCTCGATGATCTGGTTGGAAATGATGTTTGTTCCGCCTGTTACAGCGCTCCGGTCTCCGCCTGATTCCCTCACGACCGGGGCTGACTCACCAGTGACAGAGGATTCGTTCACGAGGGCTGCGCCTTCAACCAC
>JAZDIE010000187.1:0-3514 GCA_043805295.1 Pseudomonadota bacterium | reverse complement strand
AATCTTTCTCAAAAGGTGGTCTTTGGGGACTCTATGCTCGAGGTTAATCTGATGATAAAAGAGCTTCGGCTGAAAACCTTCTTGTTGACCCATCATGGCAAAACCCCCCAAAATGGTGTTTGCCATTCTTATATATTGTTCATATAATCGGTGCAACCATTATTTGAGCAACAGCCCGTTTATTCTTGACAATGAGGCTTCCGCGGTTCATCTACACTTTTCACAGACCCAGGATCAGACGGAGTCGAGATCCCAGTTCAGGAATTGTTCGAATTTGTTTATGAGTCTGCTTCACATTTCAAGGCCTGACTCCAGTTTCACTCACGTTAATTGGCATGTTGCTATGAAGTAATACTCCATCTGTGCTTCTTCCTCAAAAAGTAAGTTTTTAATGTCGTATCCCCATGCAACATTCCAAATGGAAGTCAACAAAGTAAAATTACGTGTGCTCTTTCACATCTAGGTATGCTATATCTATGACAGTCTCTTAGAAGGAGGTGGACCCATCTTAACAAAAGCTATCCAATTCCACATTTTTGTTTTAATCTTAATCGTGTTTGTTCAAGCCTCTTTTGTTGATGCTCAAATAAAACACCCTGAAATAATTAATAGTCACCACCTCCATCCCCATCCCCCTGGGTGAGGTTGGGGTTAAATTTTGTGGCCTGGTTGAATAAAAGACCTAAATAATACGTCAAAAAAGATATGAGATTGGATCAATAAGTTGCAATTTTTCTAATTAAAATGGAGGGGACAAAATGAAGAAGTTACTTTTTGGAACAATGCTTTTGGCGTTGGTAATTGCACTTCCTATTCCAACGATGGCAGCGGTAGATATACACGTTAGTTTTCCTCTGCCGCCGCCCATCGTATTTGCCGCACCACCAGAGGTGATAGTGATACCTGAGACGTATGTCTACGTTGTATCTGATATAGATATAGACATCTTTTTCTATCGGGGTTGGTGGTTCCGTCCGTGGGAAGGGCGCTGGTATCGCTCACGTTATTATGATCGGGGTTGGATTTATTATAGATATATCCCAGATTTTTATTTTGATATAGACTTTGGATGGAGAGGATTCTACAGAAATCATAATTGGCATGGGCATCGGTGGGACTACCAACGGATTCCTTATCAACATCTTCAACAAAACTGGAGAGGCTGGTATAGTAATCGATATTGGGAAAGAGAAAGAAAATGGGACGTCGAAAAATATCAACCGCCTCCGCCCCAACAGAAACAGAAATTGAGACGGCAAAGGCAGTATGAATATGGACGGAGACCTGACGTCCAGAAACATGAACAATGGAGAAAGGAGAAACAAAGACAACCCCAGGTTCAGCAGCCAAAACAACAGCCCCAGGAGAAAGTTCAGCGGCAACAGAGACAACCTCCGGTTCAACAACCAAGACAACAACCTCAGGAGAAAGTTCAGCAGCCCCAAAGACAAGAGCAAAGACCTCAGGCTCAGCAACCACAAGGTCAACAACAAAGACAACCTCAGGTTCAGAAACCGCAACAGCCACAGTCTCAAGAAAAACCTGAAGGAGGGGATGCAGAGCATAGAAAGTAGGATGACAAGAAGTTTAAAAACGTTTCCATCTATTATATGTGTCGGGTAAAACAAGAAAACCATAATCGCCGACATTCAGGATTATTTTGAACATAAGGCTAGGATAAAAAGATGTGGGGTCAAATCTTTAATCTTGACTTAGCCAAAAATACTGGAAGCCTAAAGGGGGCGTCCAAAAAATTATAAGAGTCTTTAAAGGGATTCACGTCATCCATCTTTGGGGGACACTTTACCTTGGAAGTCATAGGGGATGCTTTCCCTTTGCTAACACAGTTCAATAATTTGTCCTGCAATAATCCGGCCTTTACGGTATCTGCCCATCTTGATATTATGCACGTGAAAAAATAAATGACCAATGTACAAAAGCTCATTTTAGAGGTCTAATCTGGAAAAGCATGCATCGGATGCACCGATTCCTTGGCATCTTAAGTTCCGGCGGTATCTTGGGAAAAAGAGTATTCAAATAGCATCGAGATGTCCACCTGGGTTTTTGCTAGAGCAAAACTCTGGAACCTATTACAAAATTATACAAGAAGGAGAGAAGAGATGGCATTGAAAATCAGCAAGGATGAAATGAGTTCTGGCAAGGGAATGGCCTTACTCAAGGGGGGTGGAATGGCTACTTGGGCCATCTACGGGATCGATTCAAGTATGATGCTTGCGGAACGGTCAGCAGGGTATCATTCACGACCCCATGTCCATCCTGCAGAACAGCTTAATTACGTGATCGATGGAGAGATTTGGATGTTTATAGAAGAGAAGGTATTGCATCTCAAAGCAGGTGACTTTTTCAGAGTCCCAAGTATGGCAGTGCATTGGGCTTGGAATCGGTCAGATAAATCGTGCACCTTCATCCAATCCTTTGCTCCAATACATGAGATAAATCGGCCAGGGTCTGTCGGACTCCTCGACGAGGGGGAGCAGAAGGCAGATGACAGGAAGCTCTCCCGTAACTATATGGTTTCGGACGAATATATGAAAGTCGCGGAGGAGAAAGTAGCGAAGACTGCAAAATAAGGACAGCAACAAAAACAATACCTGGGGTCAAGTCTTGCAATTAAACACATCCAAAATGATAGTGGGAGTCCTCCTAATACTCGGTGTCATCCATAAAACAGTTGTCCCTGCCGGGTTAAATTAATTTTTCCATCTCCATTTTTGTTCTCACCATCCATTCCCCTTCCTAAAATATTCTGGCAGATAAAATAAATTAGTTCTTCCTGTACTCTTCAGTATCCGTAAGGACCTCGTCTATACAATGTTTCAGGTGGAAAGTGTCAATTATGAAGGGTTAGAATAATAGACTTGGGGAATTATAAACACGCAGTATAACATCTCAATTTTAACAAATTATTCGCACGCAGGAAATCCCAAAGTTTAATAACCCAACGATTACAATGAACAGTGCCCATACAAAAAGCTTGTCACATTCTTGAATTTTAATTGACAAAAAACAGTTGAATGGGTAGGATTCATACAAATAACAAATTACAGTATAATAATTGTTAGCTGCCACTTTATCTGTGACTATTTGGTCACTTGCAATTAAAAGATAGGAATATTTAGTTCTAGTGGAAGCAATAAATTACCGCTCTATTAAGTGGATTATCTTTACAACATTATCTCTGACGATTCCGGCGATGTTTTTTCTCTTCATGGCAGTAATGTTTATGCCAGCGGTTTTTTTGGTTGCCGGAATCGGTTATGTGATCCCGAAATTATTTATATCTGGATATGCTACCGAGTCTTTGTGGTTTATCGCAATTTTAAGTACACACGTTCTAGTATATGCATTACTCTACTATGGTATATCCGTTATTGTAGCCAACGCCATCACTATGATTAAAAATTGGGTGGCAAGACTCGGTACTCTAGTGGCATTGAGTTTAGGTCTTGTATTTATGACGCAATTCCCGATTTATGGAGGCGGCGGACACGGC
>JAZDIE010000186.1:0-5502 GCA_043805295.1 Pseudomonadota bacterium | reverse complement strand
CGTGGATGGTATGTGTGCAGGCATAGAAGGAGGAACAACAGGCTCAACTATTGGAGTATATATGGATTCCGTCGGCAATGGCGGAGGGGTAGTTGGTTTTGGTTGTGATGAACGCTGGGATACTGACCGGCGCAAGCGCTTTATATCAGCTTCAAGTTCATCGAAGCGGATGGTAAGATTAGTCAACCGCCAAACAAGCCAGATGACAAATCCTGACACTAAAATAAAAAAGAAATCTCCTCTGAATAATGCGCGAAATAATGCAGACCATCCAAAGAGCACAAACAGGATGACACATACCCAAAAAGGCCGTAATTGTTTCATTTTTTTATTTCTCCATTTCCTGGCTGTTTTACAACGACCTGCTTGCGCGCAGGCAGGTCAGCGCCCTGGCCTGAAGCATAAAAACGGCCTGAAAGGGACTTTTTATATCCATATTGTCATCGGTTAAAAATTATGCAACTTGATGGAGAGGAAATCCGCCTGTTCTCCTGCCATGTCTACGGCAAAACGGTATCCTTTAATTCCCTCTTCCCGTGGGTTAGGGTGAGGGGGAACATGTGCGTCAGCGCTGCGGTTTCGCCCTTGCCTTCGGCTAGTATTTATGTCAGTGATATAAAAAGTTGATGCGTCAGAACTTAGCGAAAAAGCACGCTGATCTCTGACGCACAACTGAGCTTGTTGTTAGGCTTCAAAAAAATGAAAGGGGGTGATATAGATGATCTAAAGAAAAAATGATGATCTGCCTGTTTCCTGAATCGTGAAGTCCAAATTCGTAAAGGAGAAGTATCATGACAAAGAAAGCATTGTTGGTTGGAATTAATGATTATGCGCCCGTCGGCGCAGGAGGTCCTGACTTGCGCGGTTGTGTGAACGATGTCCGCGACGTGGCGAACACCCTGAGTGTCCTCGGCATCGTCCCCGCAGCCCCTGGCACGATGCAAATTCTCACCGATGCGAGAGCAACAAGGGCTGCCATCCTCAACGGATTCAAATGGTTGATCAAGGGGGCGAAGAAAGGTGATGTGTTGGTTTTCCATTATTCGGGACATGGCTCGCAAGTGGCGGATGTAAGCGGGGATGAATTAGACAGGAAGGATGAGACCATTTGCCCTCATGACTATGCAACCGCTGGCATGATCAAGGATGACGATTTTCGCGCCTTGCTTGCCGGTCTGCCGGAGGGGGTAAATTTGGATATCATCCTCGATTCTTGTCATTCCGGCACTGGAACGCGAGAGCTAGCCGCCTTGGCAGTCGCACCGGAGGAGCAGGCTGTCGCTTATCGCTACATTGAGCCGCCCATTGATTGGGGTTTTTTCCTAGATGCCAATCCTTCACTCCCTGTGCGTGGCATACTCATGCCTGGAGGAACAGGAGGGGCAAGGGATGCTGTTGTCGTGTCTGGACTGAACCACGTCCTGTGGGCAGGATGCCGCGACAACCAGACTTCTGCCGAAACCCTCATCGGTGGCGTATACAGGGGCGTGTTCACCTATCACTTCTGCAAAGTATTAAGGGGCGCCGGTGTATCAATCACGCGACGTCGCCTTGACGCTCAGGTGACTGTGAACGTGAGAGGCTATGGTCAAGTGCCTCAGTTGGAAGGTACGAGCGCCTCCCTTTCTGAAAGAGTGTTTACCTAAGCCGGGTATAGGTCGGGCAACGGCTTTATCGTTGCCCGACATTTCCACTTAACATGCTGAGAACAATTTTAATGCCTCTTGTCAGCGTTATTATCCCTACTTATAATCGTATCTTGTTTTTAAAAGAAGCAATCGCATCTGTTCTGTCTCAAGACTTTCGTGATTTTGAACTTATTGTGGTTGACGACGGCTCAAATGACGAGACACACTGCGTCATCAATAATGAATATAGTTCTTCAATTAAATATATATATCAGAAACATCACGGCGTCAGCGCAGCCAGAAATCGTGGAATTCTCAACGCCTCCGGAGAACTGATAGCATTTCTCGATTCCGACGACCTATGGTTTCCAGACAAACTTTATAAGCAGATTGTTTTTTTTGAAAACAACCCCGATGCGTTGATATGTCAGACAGAGGAGATATGGATCAGGAACGGAATACGCGTAAATCCCAAAAAATATCACAAAAAATACTCTGGTAATATCTTTAAAAAATCACTTCCATTGTGCATTGTAAGTCCCTCGGCAGTAATGATGCGGAAGGAACTCTTTGACCGTGTCGGCCTGTTTGACGAAACACTCCCAGTATGCGAAGATTATGACCTCTGGCTAAGGGTCTCGGCGCAGTATTTTATATATCTTATTGAAACGCCATTGATTATAAAACGCGGGGGGCATACTGATCAGCTATCAAAATCACGCGAAGAGGGATGTGAAAAGTTTCGGATACAGGCGCTGGGAAAAATATTAAACTCTAACACACTAAACCAAGAGCAGTTTTCATCAGCGTTCGATGTGCTGAAAAACAAATGCTTGGTTTACGGAACAGGGTGTTTGAAACGAGGAAAGATATCCGAAGGCCACGCATTTCTTGCTTTGCCGGAATCTTTTAATCGCAACAGTAGGGGTTCAAAATTTTGAACCCCTACACAATATGTATAGGGATAGGGAGATTTTTTGAATATATTGGATATCGGCATATGCGTGGTTACCTGTTATTTTTTTGTTAGAGGTGTTTTTGGCGGCATACTAAGAGAGGTTGCATCCATTCTCGGCGCTGTGTTAGGATATATTGTAGCCTATAATTATTATAGACCGCTGGCCGGTTGCCTCTCGCTTGTAACGTCAGAGCGCAATATCCAGGATATCGTAGCGTTTTCGTTGATATTTTCGTTGATTGTTTTAGCCTCTGGTCTGTTGGGATCGCTTGCCAGGCGCTTTGCAAAGGTGCTTCTGGTCGGATGGGCGGATCGTATTTTGGGGGGTGTTTTCGGTCTTGGGAAAGGCGTATTTATTGTTTCAGTGCTTTTGTTGGCGCTAGCCGCATTTTTACCAAAAAAACCTGTTATTATTGAAAAATCTGTGTTAGCCAGATATATTATTAATATTTCCAGTAAATTGGAAACGGCGCTTCCTGATGACTTGCATAAACGTTTCCAGAAAAACCTGAAAGAGTTGAGAGAGGCGTGGGTTGATTAATATACTTCTTGATCTTGTAAAGCGCTTGCGGGGGGATAATGGATGCCCCTGGGATAAAAAACAAACGCCTGATACTGTTAAGCGTTATCTCATTGAAGAGGCATATGAAGCTGTTGAGGCAATTGAACAGGGTGTAGCCGATCAAGTCTGTGAAGAATTGGGCGATCTATTGTTTCAGATTGTTTTCCTGATCCGGCTCTATGAGGAGAAAGGCGCCTTTTTCGTGGACGATGTCATTAGATTAACGGCTGAAAAGATGATACGCAGGCACCCACATGTCTTTGGAGATGAAAAGGTCAAAGATGCAGAAGAGGTAAAAGAAAAGTGGCATAAAATAAAACTGGAAGAAAATGGATCAAACAATGCAATGTCTCTTTTTGATTCCATACCCCGCAGCCTTCCGGCATTGATGCGCGGCCATCGCGTGATAGATAGGGCGGTTCAGGGAAGGGTTGTCGATATTCCTCTGCAGGCCAGGTTATTTGAACAGGCCGGAGATTTTTTGGCCAGATTAGAACGCGAAGGGGAAGATAGCGATTGTCTTGAAGAGATGTTTGGGGATTTTTTTCTGGTACTGGTTCAGCTTAGTCGATATTTTCAGGTTGACGCAGAGGCTGCGCTAAGAAAGTCGATAGACCATTTTATAGGAAAAATGTAACTATTCAAATAGGTTGGCTATTTTTATGCTATATAAAAAGCAATATTTTTTTGTTTTTTATGAATTAGTTATTTTTTATCATTGACATTTTGCCATTGATATCCGAAATTTTTCCTAAAGATATGGCTTAAAGGAACGAAAAGATAAAAAGACAGCCATCAGGCAATTGCAATTTACAACCCAAGAAAGGGAGTTTACAAATGATTAGCGATAGCAAGGCAAGGAAGTATATTTTTTTGTTTGTTATTAGTATGCTTTTCCCCTTAGTGATCGGCTGTAGCGGCGGAGGCGGGGATGGCGGTTATGGAGTTGGCGGGCCTCCAGCTACGACTACGCCGACCACACCAACTACTGACACAACTCCAGCCAGCCTTGCAGTGGTGGCATCGCCTACAACTATCGACAGTGGTGGAACCTCCAATATTGTTGCTACTGTTAATAACAGCAGTGGAATTGGTGTAGAAAATGTTACTGTTACATTCGCTACAACACTTGGGACACTATCCTCTGCGACTGACACTACGGACAACCAAGGCGAAGCCAGCACGGTCTTGTCTGGCACTGCCTCAGGGTCGGCTACTGTAACAGCTTCTGTTACAGGTTTATCTTCAGCCACAGCTTCTGTTACAATAAACGAATCAGATGTAGTGGGCACTCCTACGAATATAATCTGCCCAACTTTATTAGACACCCTGCCTAATCCGTCCTTTACGCAGATATACATTGCCGGAAGTGGCAAGCAGGAGACAACTAACATATCTTTTATAGTTTCTGACTCCATGGGAAATCCGGTAGAAAAAGCTACTATCTTATTCTCACTAAAGGGCGGAAGTAAAGGTGGGGAGTACCTGGTCCCAAGCCAGGGCGTTACAAGCGACTTGGGGATAGTGAGCACAGTGTTGACTTCCGGATCAAAGCCTGGGGCCGTGACCGTGACTGCCATGTATACAGAGAACACCTCGATCTGGACAGAGACTACGGCAATTACCATTTTTAGCGGTCCACCGGAAGGCCTGCACATAAGCGGGGCTTTTGATATACAAAACATTGATGGCCTTAGATGTCAGGGACTTCAAGATGCTATAGCAATTGAACTTGCCGATCTTTACAGTAATCCTGTGCCTATTGGTACCGCGGTGCAACTTGAAAGCGAGTATGCAAAAATTCAGGGCGGAGGTGCGGTTGAGAACGATGACGGCTCAATGAGTGCCAATATTATAACCCAGGCTCCATCTGGCACAAATGGGGCACAGGTTCATGTTTGGGCAAAAACGACATCAGGGGCATATGCCTACATCAGCAAGTTGTATGCGTCAGGAAATACAATGTATGCAGCAACAGATGGAGGAGGTGTCTTCAAAACTACGGATGGAGGAAAAAATTGGATAAACGTCGGACGGCCAAAGAGCTATGCTGAAAACGAAAAAGGGCTGTGGGGCAATTACATAAATGATATGACCGTGAATAATAGCGAAATCATGGTTGCCTCCGAAGATGGAGGGGCGTTTTACAGCCATGACGCTGGTGTAAATTGGATCGATTTTGGAAGCGTAAGTGATCGTTTTTCAGACACTGTGATTATTGATGGCGGCGCGGAAGATTTGACTTATCTCCCAAGATCCGAGAGAGGCCGTGTGGAGATAGATGGGCCTTCGTCATATAGATGGAATTTGTATGGCAAATCTTTTTACGCTGTAATAGACGGAACGTATCGTGT
>JAZDIE010000185.1:0-12335 GCA_043805295.1 Pseudomonadota bacterium | reverse complement strand
GGAGCAACCTGCTGAAAATCGCCGTTATCGGGCATTCAGACTTCCTGCCGGATCAGACCCAGATAAGTCAGGGTGTTTCCATCGGACTTCCCGATGCTCTTGCAGATCGTATCATTGAGCATCTTACAAACAGTAAACGGTTTATGCCGGTTGAAAGAAAAGCCCTGAGAAAAGTTGTACTGGAACAGCGCTTCGGCAAAAACCTGCAAAAGACCTATCTGGACCGCACCCTCGATAAAGCCATAGCAAGCATGAAAGAAATTAATGGAGGTGTGGTAGTCGGGGCACCTACTGTCTCGCCTCAGCCGGTTGGTGGCGGGATTACTGCCGGTGCGGGGGATGCGGGAGTGACAGGAGCACTTGCCATTTATAATGACATCCTGAAGGACTTCCAGGATCTCGGTACCGCTGTCGGCGCTGACTATCTTGTTCTCGGCAACGTAGAAAAAATTGAAAGGAAAACCACCGAGACCGCCGTGCCTTACAGTGACGAGGGGCGGACGGTGCGCAAGAATGTCAGCGATGCCCGTATCAGCCTGCGGATAATAGAAGTTAAGTCAGGCAAGGTTGCCGGTGCGACAAGCCTGCGCACAAAAGTCTCCGAAACGCTGTTTGCCGGGAAGGAGACCGACACGGATGAATATTCTTTTATTGATCACTTAGGGCGGCTGTCAGCTGTAAAGATTCTGGACGTGACGTTTCCGGCGCGCATTGCAAGTCTTGAACCGCTGGTAATATCCCGGGGAACAAATGACGGTATTAAGCCGGGTGATATTTACATGATACAGCGGGAAGGCAAGGAAATAAAAGATGATGCAGGCATTGTACTCGGCAAGCTGAAAACCGAGATTGGGAAGGTCGAGGTTGTGACACCGCAGGAGACGGTAGCTGTGGTGAAGCCGGTATCAGGCGGTAATTTTTTAAAAGACGATCTTGCCTGCATTGATATCCAGGAAACCGAGACAAAGTCTGCGACAAGAGCCCCTGCTGAAGGAGTCCCCCTTACTGGTGCACAGACTCCAGGGAAACAGATTCCACGGGTTGCTGTAGGGTTAATAAAATCCGGTTCCACCGCGCGCACCGGCAAGGATGCGGCAGAGCATACGCCCATTTTTACCGACACCATAATTTCGCGCCTCACCCAGACAAAGCGCTTTCAGCTCATTGACCGGCAGGAGGTGGATCAGCTGCTCAACGAGCAGACTGCTCAGGCTTTGGCTGAGGGACGCGATCTGGCGAGTGCGATGGGGACGCTCAAGGGAGCTGATTATCTGGTCTATGGAAGCCTTGCCAATTTCAGCGTAGAAGACAAAACATTACAGCTGCCTAATTCCAGCCGCAGCTTTTCCCAGAAAATCGGCTATGTCGAGGGGAACATGCGCATTGTGGATGCCAGAAGCGGCCATGTCATGGAGTCACGAAAGATTTCCATCCAGGAGCGGGTAGAAGTTTCTGCCGAAGGGAGCAGGATTGTAACCGCTCTTGCTAACGCCTACGCTGAAGAAGTGGTTCTCATCCTTATGAACGCAGTTTACCCCATAAAGGTTGCTTCAGCAGGCACGGACGGCACCGTATATGTCAACCGGGGCAGTGACGGGGGGCTCTCCGCAGGAGAGACACTTGATGCTTTCAGGCCAGGAAAACCGGTAACTGACCCTGATACCGGCGTGCAACTGGGGGTTGAAGAAATACCTCTGGGTAAGGTTGTGCTTAATGATGTAGAAGATGCAAGAAGCAAGGGAACCTTTAGCGGCAGCAGCAATATTCAAATGGGAGATATTCTTAAGCGCACTCCGGCAAATCGTGGAAAGCGGGCCTCTGCATCAGAAACACCTGCTCCCTCACGCACCGGCGTGGTTTTGCCGGGCGGTGGTGAAAAAATTGCTGAAGGCGGGAAGAGCGCACGGGCGACGCTGGCTGTCGGGCTGATACGGCTTAATCAAAATGCGCGAACCGATGGCTTTGATCAGGGACATCTGAAACGGATAACCGATGATCTGATAGTCAAGCTCTCCAATACCAGCCGCTTTCAGCTCATGGAGCGGCAGGAAGTAGACCAGGTGCTTGACGAGAAAGCGTTTGCGGCAGTTGCTTCCGGAGGAAATATCCAGGATCGGCTCAGGCAGCTCGCCGGTGCTGATTATTTGATTCACGGAGAAATTGCAAATTTATACACGGACACCCAGCGAAAAAATATCGCAGTGCTTGGTGAGGAGCAGGTTCGCGTGAGCGGTATCGCAGAAGGCACGCTCCGCATAGTTGATGCGCACAGCGGGGCAGTGGTTGCAGCCGACAAGATACATATTAATGAACGGATAAAGTCCGCCAATGATAAGACGCAGGTGTTGAGCCGCCTGATGGACCGGTTTACTACGGAGGCTGTAAACCTGATACTCGGCAGACTCTATCCCATAAAGCTGTTAGGGATTGCAGAGGATGGAACCGTGTATCTAAACCGGGGGGCTGACGCGGGCCTGAAAAACGGCGTTGTTTTTGATGTCATGCGCCAGGGGCAGGACATGGTTGACCAGGATACGGGATTATCATTCGGCAAGGCAGAGACGAAAGTTGCTGCTGTGGAGATTGTAGCGGTTGAAGCCTCGCGGGCACGGGCAAAGCTGCTATCAGGCAGTGAGGTCAAGGCAGGAGACATATTGCGAAAGCCGCAGGCTGAAGTAAAAAAGCCAGACGAACAGCAAAAAAAAATTATGCAGCCATCATGGTAATCAATGAAATAAAAAACGAATAACCTTGTTATGTCCTGAGGAGTGGGGTACATATGAAGATCAGGAAGGTCAGAGGTGTTTGTTTATTTGTGTTGCTCCTTTTTTATGTGCACAGTGCGGTTTCAGTCCAGGCAGAAGATTTTGGCAAAGAGCTGCTGAACAGCATTTTCAAGGAGCCTGCAAAACAACAGCAGCCGGGCGCTGCAACGCAACAGAATCCATCAGCAAGTCAACCCCAGCAAAAACAGCAGATTACCTACTCAGGCTACGCAAAAGCCTTCATGCCCATAAAAATGTTGCTGTGTGCCGGACGTGCAGAGGAGGCAGCAACCTTGTGCAGCTCAAAAATATCACCGGCATCTACTGCTTCGGGGAATAGTGCTGCCGCTCCCGTTGCAGTGAGCGAGTTGGGCAATGAAGCGCTCCAGCAGGGGATGAAGGGGCCAAAGGTTGCCGAGGTTCAGGACTGCCTGAATGAAAGGGGTTTTAATGCGGGGATGGCTGATGGGATATTCGGCAAATGCACGAAAGCCAAGGTCATGGAATTCCAGCGCGCAAGCGGCATAGAGGCAACCGGCGCAGTTGACCGGAAAACCTGGGATGCATTGCACAACCAGACCGCCGGAAGCATTGGACCAGTTGATGAACGTACCGGCAATCAGGCTGCACCTCCGTTAACCTCTGAAGTGCTCGCGTATCTTGAAGGTGGAAATCTTGCTCTTTGTGCCGGCAATGTGTATCAGGCGGTTGACAAATTCGCGTGTGCCGAAAATATGCTTGCCAGAAACGAATCCGGAACCAAGGCTGGCGGATGGTTCAAAAAGGGATCTACGTTTGCAATGGAGACGCTGCTGGGGGATGAAGAGATGGGGGAGTACAAGGGCGAGGGATATGAGAAAGTTTTTATGCTCAATTTGAAAAGCATCGCTTATCTGCTTGCAGGGGAGAGGAAAGCTTACAATGTCACGCGGCGCGCGATTGGCTGGCAGGAGACCGAAAAAAGACGATTTGAAGATAAAATACGGGAGGCGCGAGAAAAGTATGCTTCCGAGCAGAACAAACAGCAGGGCAGCGGACAAAGCATCCTCAGCTCACTGAATCTCTCTGCGATACTTGCTCAGGAATATGCCCAAATGGAAAAAAGGGCTGTAACCGTACCGAGCGCATACGTTAATCCTTTCGGTTATTATATCGCAGGCGTGGTGCAGGAATTTGAAAGCTTCAATGAACCGAGCCTGAGGGATAATGCGCTCATCTCCTATAAAAAGGCCCTTGAGCTCAACCCTGATTGCAGGGCTCTCAAGGATATTGTTGGAGATATAAAAAAATCACCTCTCCAGGGCAAAAGACTGGTGCATGTGGTTGCCGGAGACGGCTTTGTGCCGGAAAAGAAGCTACTGAGATTCGGGTTACAGGTTGACAAAACAGTTGTTCCCGTCAAACTGTCCATGTATGTACCGGTCCCTTCGCAGGTACGCAGAATTGAGGTAACTGATATGAAGGGTAAAAAGCTTGCAACGCTATCAACAATCGCAGATGTCGAAGCTATCTGTCTGCGGCAGCAGAAGGATACCCAGCCGTTGCGCGATCTGCGCGTACTTCTGGCTATCATCCGCACCTGCTTTGAAAAAGGGATTTATGACGGAGCAGGCGCTATCGGCAAGGTAATCGGTGACGTACGCGAAGGGATGACAACCCCGGACATGCGGTCATGGATGAGCCTACCGGCCACCATGCAGATTGCGCGGTTTTATGTTACGGAAGGCACGGACCAAATTAAAATCTCAACCTATGATGCAAACGGAAAAAAACTGGCATCGAGTATCACAACTCTGGATCCGGCAAGTCATAATTTTGTCTCGGTTCGCAGTATTGATAAAACCCTGTATGTCCAGGCAAATAAGAAAATGTGGTTTGCAAAAAACTGAGGTCAGAAGGAACCACAGAGTACGCTGAGAAATACTCTGTGTCCTTAGAAACAAGGCTGATAGCTGAAAGCTTTCAATAATTCTTATTCTGTGTTCTCTGTGGTTAAGTTTTTAAAGGAAACGAAGAAAGGAGAGCGTAATGCGAAACGTAAAGCTGATTGTTATTGCAGCAGTGCTGTTGTGCAGCGCCGGTCTATCGGGTTGCACCTCGGTGGGGCCGGCAGCAGGCCAGCGAACTATCCCGCAACCAATGATAGACACCAGCCACCCGCGCGCCAAGCTTATCACCGGCTCGGAGAAACTGCTGAACAATGTGGCAGTCATAGACCCCCGGTTCCGCAAGCTTGGCCAGCTCAACCAGGCCGAGGTCACCGTGCAGAACCTCACCGATTACCGATACACTTTGGAATACAAGTTTGACTGGGAAGACAGCCAGGGCTTTTCCGTTGACAGTCCGCACGTCTGGCATCGGTTTACATTAAGCCCGCGCCAGACCCAGCGGTTTCAGTCAACAGGGAAGAACCCGGAAGCTACAAACATTATCTTTACGGTTCGATTCCCGGATGACGCATTTATTGAGTCCTACAAACAGAAATAACAAATCATCTGAAGGCTGATAGCTGAAAGCTAAAAACCTTTATCAGTGAAAGGAGGACAGAACAATGAAAAGGACATACTATTATCTCACCGCGGCATGTATTGCTCTCGCGCTTTTTACCATGAATTCCTGCGCTCCATTGACCCAGGGACAGCAGGGCGATGTCGCGATTCTAGACGCCGGCAGCCGCGTCCATCTGCAGACCGAACTCACCATGGGGGATTACATGGCTTTTGCTGAAAAAGTGACCAACAAGATGCTCACCTCTCCCTTAGTGCAGAGCTGGGGCAGCAAAAAGCCAAAGCTCATCGTCGGCGATCTGGTAAACAATACTGATAACGAAGACATACGAATGAAGGACGTTCATGACCGCATCCAGGAGACCATTTTCAATTCAGGGCTTGTCCGGGTTGTGGACCAGACGGCAACCAGTTTTGACTATGTCATAAAATCAGAGCTCACCTCTACCCGCCAGTCAGGAAAAGACGGCCAGGAGCTTGCTTATTTCACGCTGCAACTGAAAATGTTCAAGCTTGACGGTGAGATGGTGGGCCAGTGGTCAGATGATTTGCCGCTGGGGAAAGGGAAAAAGAGATTGTTTTGATTCGGTATAATTACGGATAACATTCTATCGGTACTTAAGGTTACCTCTAAAAATGTCATTCCTGCGGAAGCAGGAATCCATAACCTTTTGACATTACTGGACTCCCGCTGGAGTTTATCCCGATGAAAATCAGGGCGGGAGTGACAAATTAATAATTATTAGAGGTTCCCTTAAGTTGATTTATCAAAAAAAGAATTATCTCATTGTCAAATCTATACACGAGCGCTGGTATTGGAGAGGGCAAAGCTGAAGCGTTAGTTAATGTTACACAGGAAAGGTCTTCCATGTACTCAGTCCTGTTTTCCATACCAAAGTTAACGGTAAGAGCTGACATTGTTGAGTTTTTAGATGAAGTTAAGCAAAAATAAGTTTGGTATTAAAAAATCCATAGACCCCCTATGGGGGTGAAATAAAACTAGCATGGTGTCCCCAGATTTCCCAGATTTCGCAGATTTTCTTCTACTTTTTGAGAAAAAACTATGAAGCTGACAATCAAGGCAACGATCATCCAACTAATGTTGCTTTATTTTTTAGGAATTGGAGCAGTTAATGTATATGCACAAGATGCGAATAATCAAACACAGTCAAATGTAACCCAAAATAAACGTTTGATAGATTCTTTAAAAGAATTGCGAGAAAAAATCTGGTTTAAAGTAGATTGTGATATTGAGAATACCAGTGCTGGCTTCGCTGATGCAATGAACATTCAAAAGTCCTTATGGTGGTCAGATATATTTGGTACTGCACTTAACATTGTAACCGGCACGATTAGTACCATAGGGGCTTTATTATCGTTAAAAGATTTATCTCAAGGTTTATCAGAAGAGCTTTTGAGATACAAAATGCCGCTGGAAATATTTTCCGGGTTTTTGACTGTAGAATCATTGATACAAAGCGGGGAAAACTTGCAACTTGCCATTGATGGCCCTGCCTACAGTACAAATATACAGGAAATGTTGCGAAATGCCTACCAGCAAAGTTCGACACGCTTATTTTTTAATAATGATGCATATAAAACAACAATAAAGGGGTACATCCTTGGCAGTTTTGGGGATAGCCCGGTTGTTGTGCATCATAAAGGTAATGACATAAGTAGAAAAAACTCAGAAATTGTCAAGGGAGCAGATAAGGTAAAATATGCCATTTCCCATAAATTCCGTGATTTGGGGAAAAGGCTTTCTGGAGCCACGCTCCCTCCTGGTGTAGAAGATCAGTTGATAGCAAAAATAGAAGAAATTAAAAGAAGCGTTTTTCACTCTGCATTAAGAAATTCAGAAATAAAATATCAAACATATCTGAAGGATGATAATAATAATTTTATCTCCGTTGAGCAAGAGGTGGTTTTGGGCAGTGTAGCTGAACTATCCAAGAGGCGCGCTGATGCACTAGGCAATTTTGATAAGCGTCTAGAGAGAGAACAAATAATGGTGATAACTAGTGTAGCAGGTTCAATGGGTAACCTAATTAAGATAACTTTTAAAAGCCCTCTAGGCAGAGCAGTTGGGGAAGTTACAAAGGTTTTTATTATCCCCAAAGCTATAAATCTCTCCGACGAGATTATGCGTACCAGTGTTTATAAAACTAACCCTCGTGAAGAGATCAACATGATTCCTCAGGAGATGTTATTAAATCTATCAAAAGAGCTTTCTGATCTCTGGATGGTTGCAGATGATATTGCAAACTATATTGAACAATATATTCCTAAAATTGATGTGCAGCCATTGAGCAACAATATGGCCACCGCTTTGGTTCTTGACCGCTCCGGCAGCATGACCGGGGAAAAGCTTGAAAAAGCCAAAGAAGCAGCTAAGGCTTTTGCGCATACTTTGAATCCCGCAGATCAGGTCTCAGTGTCTTTGTTTTCCGA
The DNA here is from genome assembly GCA_043805295.1 of Pseudomonadota bacterium. Taxonomy (GTDB): domain Bacteria; phylum Desulfobacterota; class Desulfobacteria; order Desulfobacterales. The sequence continues at coordinate 4,612 of JAZDIE010000185.1, read as the reverse complement.
TAATGCGTCAACTGTCGTTGAAATGAGTACAGTAAGCAGTGTCCTGGGCAACATAGATGCGAACATTTCTAGTGTTACTCCTGGAAATTCTACAAACATAGGGTCAGGACTGGAACAGGCGCTGATGCAATTGGAGAAGGTCTCGACTGAACAGGGCAAAAGGGTTGCTCTCCTGATGTCAGATGGTCTGAACAACAGAGGAGACTGGCACCCCGCCGTCAATAGATTTGTATCTAAAAAATGGCGAGTCTATACGATCGGGTTCGGCAAGGATGCTGATGAGGCTGCACTCAGAAAAATAGCAGAATTGACTGGCGGTACTTATTGGCCTGCAGGTATGGTTGATCTGGTAAATGTGTACCAGCTCATCGGTGCACACGCCCAGAATAAATCAGTCATCCTCTCAGCTAATGAATATCTTGCTCCAAACGGCAAACTAACCTACCACCTTCCGGTCACACAAGGAGCCCAAAATCTGAATGTATTTACCAACTGGCAGGGAAGCAAGCTCCTGACGGTATTAGTTTCACCTGCAGGAGAAACAGTATCAGGTGAGCAGTTGTTAAAAAACGGTGGCCGTTATTCAGAAGGCAGGACATTCCAGATGTTTGAAGTTGCAAAGCCACAAGCAGGGGAATGGAAACTTGCTGTAAGCTGGGCCGAACCCCCATCTGCACCGGAGCAGATTAATGTAGCTGTTTCAGAAAAGTCTGATGTTTTTGCTAACCTTCTTGGCTTTCGCTCTGAATATAAAATTGGAGAACCGGTTACCATTAATGTTCAGGCAGCCGAGGTAGTTGGAGATCAGAATAAGATTCCGTTAAGAAATGCCTCAGTTAAGGTACAGGTTCAAAAACCCGGCCCTCAGATGATTCAGATGGTGCAGGCTCAAAGCTCCAACTGGACAATGTATAAGGAAGTCATGCTTGATGTTACAAGAAGTTTAACTCTTTCTGATGACGGTGCTCAAGACTATAATGCCGGGGATGGAATTTTTGGCAATAGCTTTACGGAGACTGACAAGAACGGGGCATATCTGATAACCGCTGTCGTAAAAGGTGAAAAGCAGAACGGTGAAAAGGTGGAGAAGAAGTTGCAGGGATCATTTCAGGTCGGCCCCATCTCGCAAAATCCGGTCACTACAAGCCAGGTACTTCAATATATGGATGCTGCCAAACCCCATATCAATAACCAGACTCCATCATCACCGGAAGTATTAGACCAGCCAAAGAAAACCATAGAGCAAATGCAGGGCGACCCGCTGGATAATATAAATAAGGTACTTAAAAAGAAGTAAATTGATCACAACTTTTTTGACGCAATCGGTCTATGATTTGTGAGGGGTGGATTGGGGTCGAATCTTTAAATATTGACAATTGGTCTTATTTTCAAAAATTATGTAATCTTCTAATCCCGAAAACTCAAGGAAAAAGATTTGACCCCTTCCCTTCCGTCCTCCAAAAGTCTTATATGGTATAATGGGTTATGAACAGAGAACGGCGTAAAGAGGCGGGCAAGGTCTTTCTTGATTTATCAAAATATCTTGCCACTACAGTAGCTATAGGAAGTTTATTTGTAAAAGGTTCAATAGAGTGGCTGCCTGTTATTTTAGGAGGGTTGTTGGCGGTAACTCTCTTTCCCGTCGGGGTAAAAACAATTCCACCAGACAGGGAGGATTAGTTATGTGGGCTGTTGTAATAATAGGTGCGATGTTTTTGGTTGTTGCTCTAATTACTCTCAGATATTTTGAAAAACATCCTTAAAAGAAAAATTTTCAATCTTTCCCTGCCCGCATGGATAGATAACACCACATTGGCGCAAGCCCTTCGGGAAACAGTCGCTTAACGGGTTGTTGCCCAAATAGTTCTTGCAACCACTATATATCCAAGGTATAAAAAGGGCAAACACAATATCTATGGGGTTTGCCATGATGAGTTATCAATCAAAGTTCCAGCCAAAGCTTTTTTATTACCAGGTTAACCTTGAACAAAAAGTTCCTAAAAATCATATCCTTCGCCGGGTTAAAGAAAAAATTGATTTTGACTTTATCTATGCTGAGGTAAAGGATTGCTATGGTATAAATGGTAACGTTTCTGTCCCACCTTCGGTTATCCTTAAGATGATGCTCCTTTTAATCCTTTATAATGTCCGTTCTGAGCGGGAGTTGATGAATACGATTCCCTTGCGGTTAGATTGGTTATGGTTTTTAGGGTATGACCTTGACCATGAGATCCCGGATCACAGTATATTAAGCAAAGCCCGGGCACGGTGGGGAGTAAAGGCTTTCAAGCGTTTTTTTGAGCGGATAGTTACTCAGTGTATGCGAGAAGGGTTAATAGAGGGGAGGAAGCTTTTTGTAGATTCCAGTTTGATCGATGCCAATGCCTCTTATAATTCGGTAGTGGATACTGAGAGTTTAAAGAAGTATTTACATAAGGGGTACCGGGAACTTGAAAAACGATTAGAAGAAGTTCAAGAAGGTAAGAACGGGGAAGCCAATGAGCGCCATATATCGATAACGGATCCTGATGCCTCGGTAACCCGACATGGCAGTGGGAGGTCAAAGTTACGGTATAAGACGCACCGAGTAGTAGACAACAAGAAGGAAGTGATCACGGCAACCAAGATAACCGCTGGGTCAGTAGACGATGGAGAGATGTTGGAAGCGATGATCGAGATCCATGAACATAATATTGGGCGAGAGGGAGAGGTAGTGGTAGGGGATAGCCGATACGGGACGAAGGATAATTTTTTGCTGTGTTCAGAGCGGGGAATAAAGGGGCACATGCCGAGTTTAGAAGAGACGAACCGAGGGATGGGGTGTCGAGAGGGGATTTTTCCGAAAGAAGATTTTGTTTATGATCGAGAGGCCGACACCTTTATTTGTCCTGCGGGGCAGGTTTTAAGGAAGAGAAATTTTTATAAAAGTCGTGAGCATTATGAATACAAGGCAACAAAAGGGGCATGTAGTAGTTGTGAGATGAGGCAGAGCTGCACGAGGGCAAAAGACGGCAGGAGTCTGAAGCGCCATATACGGCAAGATGAGTTAGGCAGGATGCTGGCAATAGCCGGGAGTGCGGAAGCGAAACGGGATCTCAAGACACGGCAACATTTAAGTGAGCGATCCTTTGCGCAATCGACTCGGTATGGGCACAAGCGAGCGCGCTGGCGAAGGATATGGAGGGTACAGATACAAGATTATCTGATAGCAGCGGTACAAAACATCTAGGTACTTCTCAAAGAGTCAAGAAGGCGAGCGGCAGATGCAGCAAAGGAGTTAATGGGTGGCTCGGCAACAATCTTTTTGGCGATCATGCAGACCTTCTGGTGTATTTTTCAGAATAGGAATAAAATCAAAGGCAAAGGGCTGGTCCCTATTAGAATCTAACATTTGGGCAACAACCCGTTAAGATGTGACCCTCTATCTTGAACTTTAAACTTTCCGAGAAGGAGATATTTTATGTGCACTGATCTTTGGTTCCTATCGATCTTTGGATTGATTCTGGTAGTGATTCTTGGCCTGCTTGACTTGCGGAAAAACCACGGTCTTTACCACGATATTACAAAAAATCTATGGCCGAGAGCTTTGTCCAAAAAGGGATGGGGCGGATTTGACGAAAGTATTGCACGACAGCACGGGTTTGTATGTGCGTTTTTCTTCGTGCTTTTAGGGGTCATTCGCTGGCTGACCCCTACGTTCTTGCTTATCAGACCTCTGCCAATATGCTTCAATTGGCGACGCGTTTTGGATCCAGATCCAAATAAGAACAAGAGCCTGTCCTGGTGGCACGACCTCTCGTATTTGTTATCGTTAGCCACTTTATTTTCGTCCTTCTGGCTTGCCTCCTACATGAACTGGACACTGAGCGTAAAAGTATTGGGTGGCTGGCTCCTACTTGATATCATGGTATACCATGTCAACATGTTTTGGTTAGACGATTTGCGCCCTAAGAAGGGCAGACCGGTGGGTGTTTGGAGTTTCCGTCGGGTCTCCTTTCAGGCCATCATAAGCTATGTTATTTCCATCTTTGTTTTTGGCTTGATCTACGGACACGGGGGCAATTGGCAGAATGGTCTAAAGTCGAGTTTGGGAATCGCAACTTTAAACCCACCTGAGGCGGTGAGTTGGTTGGTGATATGCCAGCTCATTTTCTCACTGCTTATGCTCACGATCGTTATCAGTGGCATGGCATCACACGCATTCGCGCGCGGCGAACTTGCCGATAAAAACCGACAACACTGCGAAGAGAAGAAACACTGAAACAGAGATAGGCAACAGGAAAAAAGGGGATAAGTCCAATTATTGACGCGGTTGCCTAAAGGACAGTTAAAGCCCTAGCTCCCTGAAGGAAGAGCAATGGAAAGCAATGAGCAATGGGGTCACATCTTGAACTGTGATTTCAAATGCCAGTAACTTGGGAGGGGACGTTGGGGCGAAGAGAAATAATACTTGACATAGGGAGGAATTTTGGGAATTTTGGGAATTTTGGAATTGAATTATCCGCTTGCGTCACCTTGTCGATTTTAATATAATAAAAAACAAAGAAATTTTTCTAAGAATTACGACATGGATTGGCGCTGGAGTGTGGTAAGGGGGATGGCAGAAGAAGGT
>JAZDIE010000184.1:0-12676 GCA_043805295.1 Pseudomonadota bacterium | reverse complement strand
AGTTTGGATTTTTTCAGAAAGTGAATTACATGAAAGAGGTGAACATTCAGGGTTAGTACCACCGGAAAATGTTACTACGTCATAGCCCTCAAGATGTTTTTCTTTTGGAATAACAACATTTGTTTGAAATGAAGGCTCTGGATTAAAATGGTTCCATTTTTTTTTATCTTCGTCTTATTCTAGTTCATAAACTTCATAATAAAAAAACTTTGTTTCAGATAAATCAATCAAATTATCTTTAGCTAATTTTTCAATTATAATTGGAGAGTCAAAAAACCAATATCCATTGTGTTTCCAATAGTTGATATAATCTGCAAAATCTTTTGATATGCAATTGCTTACAGAATATATATCAAAAACGCGATCAGATTTTAACCAATCTGTCTTTTTAGATATTTTTTTTGCCATATATCCTAGTGGTATCATGTTTTTACCCTAACAGCGCAAATCAGCCGCGCCGCTTTTTGGCGTTGGCTGGAGTATTAGGGAGTATTAGGGGGGACGTCCATGATATATCAAGTTTCTATCAGGGCATCAATTCCGTCTTCGTTTCGCACAATGCCCTGCCCCCGAGCAGATGCCTTGCTTACTGCCGATTGGGAAATAGTCAACATGCGGGCAAGCTCTGTTCCATTCATTCTGAGCCTTCGCACTGCCAAATAACACAGCACAGAACGCGCCGTGGCTATCAACGGCAATTTGCTTGTGCTTTTGACGAGATCAACATCAGCGGCAAAGTACTCTGATACTCTGTTGAGCAGCACTTCCAAGCTGAGTCCCCGACTATGGAATCGTGTTCTTTGTTCAAATTCTTCATTTGCTTCCCTGAGCACACTCTCGGCAACTGTAGGGACGTCCATGATATTTTGACATTATACAAGCTTACAATTCATCAATCACCTGGCGGCAGGTATAAAAGTTTTTGGAGTTTTTCTTGTGACATCATCAGACGATGGGCGAAAATATAATATTGAAAGGCATAAAAACAGTATTGCTGATATCAGGCCAAGCGCTATCACATATTTGTATAGCGGGTGCTCAGCGGTAATCGAAGCGGGCTTTTTCTGATAAACCGGTTTGAGTAGCCCCAATTCGTTTCTTTGGCTGATGAATTCAGGATATAAGGGGTTGGTGTAGCGAGGGTCTACCCTTGTTCTTTTTTCGTCCAACCCCTCAAAAAAGCATTCCTTAACAAAAAGAGCAGAGCAAACCTTTTGAATATACTTGTTTGTCCACAGAAACTTGTTGACCTTGGTTTTAATCTTTGTCAACATATTTACCATGAAAATACCATTTACTCTCACAAAGGCACAGAGATCACTAAGATTTGTTTGATTTTTGCTTTGTGTGCTTTGTGCCTCTGTGAGAGACATTTTTTATATTTTATTTTTTGCCAGGTTTTCATCATTGGGGGTGAACAACTTGTTCATGAGCGTTTACTTAAAACAGCATTGAAAGCGCAAGCTCTCCACGCATTTCTTTCGGGATATCTTTTTCGTCTATAGTTTCAGTGTCGGTTGCGATTGCAATCCCTCCGTCAAGGCTGACTCCAAACAAGTTTAACCCGATTCCACCGGTATATACCCATCCGATATCGTCTTCTGCAATATTTTTGTACCCTCCGAACCGAAGCGCAAGCATCTTCCACAGGCTGATTTCGCTACCCAGAGACATATTTTTAGACTGGTAGCCTGACACTGTCGTATCGTTTTCTGTTATGTCATAGTCTGCGGCAAGCGTAATGAAACTGAAAAGAGTATATGCGATACCGGCTCGTATTTGCGGCTTTTCCTCTATCGAGGACTGGTCTGATTGAGAGATCGGCTTCATGTCAAACTCAGGCGAGTTAAGGTTTCGTCCCACAAACCCTAATTTTATATCAGGGTCAATGCGGTATAAAATGCCAAGGTCCAATCCAAATGCGCTACTCTCAGTATAATCGTCTTGTGCCTTGTCAAGGGCGTCGTCGTATTTTGTGTCAAATATTTTTATTGCCGCATTGTATGTCCGGCCTTTCATGTATTTAATGTTTCCACCGATTGCACAGGTTTCGTCCAGCGCCTGACCATAGGTGATCGGAACCTCGGTCACCATAAGTCCTTTAAAGAGGATCACGGATTCATTATCCTCTAACGAGCCGCCGGTAGCCGCGCTTTCTGCTATGTCAGCAACTGTCTCTACGTGGTCAGTAATCTCAGCAGGAATGGTACCCCCTGCGTCCTTAACCTGATCAAGTCCGTAGTCAACAGCATCGACAAAGTCATAGGCATAGGTATTGTTTGTTGTTGGATTGATGTCATCCCATTGTCCGCCAATCCCCTCTATGCTTGCAATAAGATTTTGCCTTGTAGCGTCTGCAGCTCCCCAGTATCTGTTTCCGGCCTGCTCTGCCGGAATATCAATGCCGCTGTTTAAATTTTCTCCTTCGGAAAGATATGTAATAATGTTTCCGCCTTCGATGCCTGTCTCAGGAACGATGTTGACTGTATCTATTTTACCCTTGGCGCTTATTTCCCCAAGGAGTATTCCTGCAATGCCGAAGTTTCCAAGCTGAATTCCAAGCTGACCGTCTATTGTGCCCTTGACCGCGCGCTTGTTGTTTTCGTTAAACGTCTTGAGGGAATTGACTATTTCAATATAATCATCGACGTTAGCCGCTGAGATCTGGCCGTTGTCAAGCGCGTCGTAATCATAGTCCAGGATTTTATCCAGTTCTTTACCGAGTCCTTCATGTACAGAGGCGGAAATTCCTCCACTGAGTGTGGAACTCCATTCCCTATCAGGGTCGGCGGGAGATTTTTTTTGCGCAGCGCCAAAAAAGCCGAAGGCAGCAGGGTTCCAGTACGACGCAGTGGAATCATTGCTTACAGCCACATGCGCGCCGCCCATGCCGAGCGCCCTGGGACCTACGATTGCCCACTCCCTGGCGTTTGCGATGCCGGATAATGCGAGTATAATGCCAATAATGACAACTGTCTTAGCTTTTGCAGGCCAACCATCTGAATTCCGCATAACCTATCCCCCCTAACTTGTACTGAATTAAATGTTTTTTAAAAGACTCGTTTAGTCTCTGCTTGATCCCAAAATCCTTAAAAGCATGAGAAAAAGGTTTATGAAATCAAGATATAAGGATAGCGCTCCAAGAATTGCCCCTTTGCGGACGGCCCCGGAATCTAGTTCCGCAGGCTGAGTTAAGGCCATATGTTTCAGCTTTTGGGTATCGTAGGCGGTCAATCCGACGAAAATAAATACGCCAATATAGCTCACTGCCATATAAACCGCCGGACTCTTTAAAAACAAGTTGACCAGAGAAGCGATGACAATCCCAATAAGACCCATGCTTATAAAACCGCCGAAGGAAGTCAGGTCGCGTTTCGTAATCATACCGTAAGCGCTGCACGCAACAAATGTGGCAGAGCATATAAGGAAAGTGCTGCTGATAGATGCGCTGGTATATACGAGAAAAATAAACGATAGCGTTGCACCGTTCAGGATGGAATAGAGCAGGAAAAAGCCCGTAGCGGCTGAAGCGCTCATACGATTTATCCTGGAACTCAATGTAAACACTAGCGCAAGCTCGGCAATGAATAATCCAAAAAACATAAGCTTGTTGCCGTATACTAATTCTTTCATTGCCTGATTATGTGCTACATAGTAGGCAATAAATCCAGTCAGTCCAAGGCCAATGCCCATCCAGTTGTATACGCTTCTGATAAAATCATTAACAATAACCCGCGTATCTGTCTTTTGAAACGGAATTGTCTGCATATTCTTTCTCCTCCCTGTCTAGATGATAAGAAATTAATAGCACTGAATAGTTTTATTTTCAACTTAAGAGTGACGGATTCGTAAAAAGTCCAGATGAACCATTCTTTCCGTCTTTTTTCTCCAATGCGGATATTCTTTCCCTCTTGATTCTTTATAAGCCAGGTTTTCAGCATAAAATGTTTGGTTTGACGATATTGCCTGTATAGTATTTTTATGTTTTTTCAATAGGTTATAATTTGTATCTCTGTCTACATAAACAGCAGGCTGATTATGGCACTATGCTTGCAAAACACAAAAACAACAACAACAAGTTGTTCAAAGATAAGGAGTTAATAAGATTTATGCCTGGCATACATGATGTAATCAAAGGTGCACAATACAGACAATATCAAATTGGGGTTATTTCAAACAACATCGCCAATTCGGCCACGTCAGGTTACAAAAAAGACAGACTTGTCTTTAACAGCGTGATGAAGGCCAAGACCTTTACAGACTTCAAGCCTGGAAACTTAAGCCGTACTGGCAACAGTTTTGACATAGCGCTTGCTAATAATGGTTTTTATCAGGTTCAGACCCCTAACGGCATCAGATATACACGGAACGGTGTTTTTATGCTCGACTCTGAAAAAAATCTGGTCAATTCCAATGGAGATAAGGTGCTTGGAGAAGGGGGGCCTGTTAATATAGATGGCAATGAAATGAATGTTACTGACAAAGGCGAGGTATACGTGGACGGAGAATATGTAGACAAGCTTGCGGTAGTCGATATCCCTGATCCCAAGTTTCTAAAAAAAGAAGGGGATTCACTTTTTGTATATGACAATCAGGCCAAAGAGGCGCAAGGCGTATCTGCCAGTCAACAGATAGAGGTAAGACAGGGTTATAGAGAGGAGTCAAATGTCAACCCTATTGAAGAGATGACAAAATTGATTGAGGCGTCCCGCCTCTATGAATCATATCTAAGGGCTGTTCAGACTTACAGCGACATAAATACAAAACTTGTAAACGATGTAGGGAGACCATAAAAAATGGATTCGTAAAAAGCTCCATATGCAAGGCGCGCAAATTGGGGAAGGACGAGGCGTACTTCCTGTACGTTGAGTTTTCTTTTACGACGAAGCGCAACGCAGCAGATGGAGCTTTTTACGAATCCATCAAAAAAGGAGGTTATATGTCAACAGGACTATCAGTGGCAGCAACAGGCATGACTGCTCAACAGATAAACATAGACACCATTGCAAACGATCTTGCCAATGTAAACACCCCTGGCTACAAGATGGGGACAGCCGAGTTTAAGGACTTGTTTTACCAGATCATAAAACCGGCTGGCCAAACCACTGCGTCCGGAGGTCAAATTCCTGTAGGGATCGCGCTCGGCATGGGAACTGAACTTGCTTGTATACGAAAGGATTTCAGCCAAGGTGATTACCGTAATACAGGGAATGAACTGGATTGGGCAATTGAGGGGCAGGGTTTTTTTAAAGTAACGCACAACGAAGAAGAGATTTATGTCAGATCCGGCAATTTCAAGCTTGATTCAGAAGGCTATGTCTGTACGGCTGAAGGGGACCGGCTTCAACCAGAGGTAAATGTAAGTTCAAATACTACTTCCATCACTATTGATTCAAGCGGACATCTTGTCGGCTTCGGGCCGGGCAACATAGAGGCGGTCTCAGCAGACATCAAGCTTTATAAGTTTCCTAACCCTGCGGGTCTCCAGCCGATGGGAGGCAATCTATATAGAACTACCCCTGCCTCTGGAGAGGCATCAGAAGGCGCCCCCGGGATCGACGGATTTGGCAGTATCTCACAAGGGTTTCTTGAGATGTCTAATGTGGATGTCGTAAACAAGATGGTTGAGATGATAGTTGCACAAAGGACATACGAGTCGTGCTCCAAGGTAATAAAGACAGAAGATGCTATGCTGCAAGTTGCAAGTAATTTGAGGTAATTTCATGAAAGGGATCTTAGTGTTTATTATATTAAGCCTTGCCTGCTTAGCAATAACAACTCAAGGGATTGCGGCTGGCAAGGCCAATAAAGATGCTGGAGTGACAATACCGCAAGTGGAGTATGAGAGGTTGTTCTATAATCATGTAAGACAAGAGATCACTGAAGGGGTTGACTTTGAGATCAGCAATATAAAGGTGCGAGGTGTCGGTACAGTGCCGAACGGAAGATATAAACTTGAGGTGGTTAGCTCAGGCAAACAAGACATGCTGGGGTATACGAGCGTTACGGCATTTATTTATGTTAATGGCAAGCAGGCGCGAAGGGTTAATATCTCCGGCTGGGTGCATCAGTACAAAGTTGTTGCCCATGCGTCGGGCAATTTAAAAAAGGGGGCGGTAATTTCTGCCGCTGATGTGCGGCTGATACGAAAGGATATATCAAAGCTTCCTTCAAATGTGATTGTTGATAGTGACAATGTCATTGGTAAAAAAATGAGGCAATCTGTCCGGGCTGGAGATTATTTACGGCTTAACATGGTTGAGAACGCGGCAATGGTGGGTAAGGGAGACAAAGTGGCTATAATAGCGGAATCGGGTTTGTTAAAGGTGACCGCTATGGGTAGAAGCCTGGATAACGGTTGTAAAGGAGACCTTGTCAGGGTTGAAAATATCAGCTCGAGAAAGATGGTTTCAGGCAGGGTGACGGGGCCATCAACAGTTGCAGCTCAATTCTAAGAGGTGGATAGACTGAAGGCTGAAGGAGGAAGGGGGAAGGTATGGCGACTATAAAACTAATGATTGTTATCTGTTTGTCCCTATTTGTTGCCTCAGGCTGCGCCTCGTTTGGAAAGAGTCCCGAAGCCACTAAACAGACCAAGAATGCCGAAACAGTATATGAAGAGCCTAAGCCAGAGGAGGGGTCGCTCTGGGTGGATTCCGGTTCCAAACTTTTTGTTGATATGCGCGCGAGAAGGATAGGGGATATTGTCACGGTAAGGATATCGGAAAGCCCCAGCGCCAAGTTGAACGCCACTACCAAGACCAGCAGGGATTCGAGCATTGAGGCTGGTATTACCGACCTTCTGGGGTATACAAAGGCGTTGGAGGAAAAAAACAAGATTTCCGGAGGCTCAGATTCCAGGCTTGACAGAAACAGTATGTTCAAGGCCAGCTATAATCCTAAATTTCAAGGCGAAGGTTCAAGCCTCAGGGACGGTAGTGTAGTTGCTTATGTGGCTGCCCGGGTCATACGCCTTTTTCCTAATGGGAATCTTTATGTTGAAGGAAAAAGAGAGATACGTGTGAACAATGAGACCCAGTATATTAACCTTTCAGGCATTATACGGCCTGAGGATATAGGCCCTGACAATTCAGTCTCATCTACTTATATAGCAGACGCCAGGATTGAATATTCAGGGAGTGGAATTATAGCAGACAGGCAAAGGCCGGGGTGGTTGATGAGGGCGTTGGATTATGTATGGCCTTTTTAGCAGACGGATTCGTAAAAAGTCCATCTGCGGCGTTGCGCTTCGTCGTGGAATGGCTCACCGTACAGGAAGTACGCCTTGCCTTTCCCCAACTCGCGCGCCTTGCATCTGGAGCTTTTTACGAATCCGTCTAATATAGGAGACAAGTATGAGACATAGAAAACTTATAATCATTGCCGCATTACTATACTGTTTTGGCATGTGCAATATAGCCGGAGCGGTTAGAATAAAGGACATGGCTGCGATAAAAGGTGTCAGGACAAATCAACTCATAGGATATGGATTAGTGGTCGGTTTGGAGGGTACTGGTGATAAGGCTGGGACAAGCTTTACGATCCAGTCTCTTGTAAATATGATGGAGCAGATGGGAATACATGTAGAGCAGGGGAGTGTTAGCGTGAAAAACGTGGCGGCTGTTATGGTAACCTCAGACATGCCGCCGTTTGCCAGGATTGGCAACAAGCTGGATGTTTCGGTAGCTTCAATAGGAGACGCCAAGAGTCTTCTTGGCGGGACATTGCTTCTTACCCCTTTGCGTGGCGTGGACGGTAAGGTCTATGCCCTGGCCCAAGGCGCTCTTGCAGTAGGCGGATACTCGGTTGGAGGGGATGCCGGAGGCGGGGTTGCAAAAAATCATCCTACCGCGGCAAGGATTGCGGCAGGCGCTACGATTGAAAAAGAGATCGCAATGGCTGTCCAGGGTAAGGATAGACTGACCATAGCCTTGAATCAACCGGATTTTACGACATCAAAAAGAATGGCTGATGTTATAAATTCAACGTTTCAGGCCAATATCGCCTTTGCCATAGACTCAGGCACTCTTGAGGTTAATATAACGGATTCATTGCAAGGGGACATGGTGTCATTGATCGCTAAGCTTGAGAAGCTTGAGGTTACACCAGATACTACAGCAAAGGTGGTTGTTAACGAAAAGACCGGCACTGTTGTAATAGGTCAGGATGTCAGGATTACGACAGTCGCAATTGCGCATGGGAATCTACAGATTACAATCAAGGAGCAGGCCAATGTATATCCAACAGCCCCGTTTTCGCCTCCTGCTCCCGATGGCTCAAAGACTGCGCAAACTGACTTGAGCGCTGGCGGCGTAGTGGTTGCTCCGGGCAGCCAGACTGTTGTCGCCGCCCAGACAGACGTGTCGGTACAGGAAGAGAAGAACAATCTTATTGTGCTCCCTGCCGGGACGACCATTACAGAGCTTGTGCGGGCGCTTAATGCTATTGGCGTCACCCCACGCGACCTGGTTACTATATTTCAATCTCTAAGGGCTGCCGGAGCGTTGCAGGCGGAACTTGAGATTATATAAAAAGGATAGGAAGTATGGTTCAAGGACTTTCGAATGGAGCGCAAGGCATTTGCCGGACTAACGAATCCCAGGGCGCTAATGAAGAGCGTCTCAGGGACGCTTGCCAGGGTTTTGAGGAGATATACCTTGGAATTATGCTAAAAGAAATGGGCGAGGGTATCCATGAGATGCAAGAGGATGGGATGTTAGAGCCAACCCATGCGAGCGATATGTTTCAGACTATGATGTATGAGAAGGTGGCGGCTCATATCGCCCATGAGAAAGGTTTGGGGCTTGGAGAGATTTTGTTCCAACAGATGCGGCAATCTTGCAATAAGGAAGCGTCGCTTGAGGAGTAATTATTTTATGACGAAAAGTAATATGGGGGATACAACTTACACAATGGGAATTGGATTTGATCATATTGAAGAGCGAATGCAGCATCTTCTAATACTTCATAAGACTATATTGGACTGTCTGAAACATGAGCGGATATCTCTGATCAAGAACCAGGCAGAGTCCTTATGGGATATTTCACAGGAAAAAGAATCGGCTATAGAAGAAGTTGCGGCTATTCAAAAAAGCCTGATCGCAGAGATTAAACAGATTATTCCTGATGCCGGAGAAGATACGGATATACGTCTTGTTCATTTGAGGCCGTGTATTCCAATTGATCAACGGGTTCGGTTCGATACGCTTTATTATAGTCTTATGAGGCTTAAAATGGAAATCCGGACGTATATAAACGAGAACATGCAAATGATTCGTGATACGCTTGGATTCCTGGACGACCTGGCCTCGATCATAATGAATGTCAAAGATTATCAAACCACTTATGACAGGGGGAGGAGTTTGAATCAAACCGGATTAAACATCCCCAGACTTGTTTCAAGAGAGGTATAGCTAAATGTCCGGAATAGGCCTTTTGGCAGATATAGCAAAAAGTTCTTTGGCAACCCAACAGTTTGCAATGGGCATAACCGGCCATAACATAGCAAACGTCAATACTAAAGGATACACACGTCAGGATGTATCGCTTGCCGCCAAAGACCCTGCCCCATACGGCGATTTCATGTTGGGCCGAGGAGTGGAGGTATGGCAGGTTGTGCGGCAAGTGGATGACTATATAGACGCAAGAATATCCCAGCATACGTATGAATACAAGGCGTTGGAACAGACGGAAAGCTACATGACAGTTCTTGAGGGGATGTTCAACGAGACCTCGGAAAATGGTCTTAGCGCGCAAATGGTAGATTTTTGGAACGCCTGGCATGACCTTTCCAATAACCCGGCGGGCCAGCCGGAGCGCTCTGCCTTATTTGAAAAGTCCGAAATGTTTGTTCAGACACTAAACACCACGAACAGTGACTTGCAGCAGTTTGTCACTGAGTTGAACATGGCGATTGATGCAGGCATCAGCCAGGCAAACTCGCTTACCAGCGATATAGCAGATCTTAACGGACAGATTGTGTCTACCGAGGTGGAAAAGATAGCTAACGATCTAAGGGATCGAAGGGATACCCTGGTTAAGCAGCTTTCCGAATATATTGATATAACATCGTTTAATCAGCCTAATGGGGCAATAACTATCAATACTGCCAAGGGATTGGGTCTGGTGATTGGCTCTAATAGTTATGAGATGAACCTGGCCGGGGGCACGGTGGGGGTTGAATCCTCCGGAAGCTCCAGCACGGATATAACCGATTCAATTACCGGCGGAAAACTTGGCGGATGGCTTGAGGTACGGGATAAGCTCCTTCCGGAGTATAGGGCTGCCGTTGATGTGCTTACAAAGAATCTTATATGGGAGGTCAATTCGGTTCACAGCCAGGGGGTGGGGCTGGATTATTTTAACCAGGAAGTTGCAGGCACATACGAGACCGAGGCAAGCGGGCTACTCGCGACCCTGGATTTTGGCCAAAACATAGATTATTCAAAAGACCTTACCATATGGATAGATGACGGCACAACAAAGGGGTCTGCGACTGTTGACCTGAATATTTCAGATTCCAGTATCGCCCAGGCAGGAGTAGGGCAAGCTGGGAATAAATATACCTTTACCGTAACCAGCGCGGCAAATACTACTGTGGCTGCCGCCAATACTCAGGATATAGCCTGGGAAAACTCCGATGGTGATTCAGGGACAATAACAATAACAGGCGGTGGAACCTATAATGTGGACGGAACATTAACAATTACCTTGGTTAATGGCGATTCCCTGATTGAAGGTAACACCGTTACAGCCAATACAGACAGCGCTGGAGCAGTGGATCCGCTGGATGCAAGTGTTTCGGGATCGGCTAACAGCGCACTTGATACTTATGTGTTTACAGTGGCAAGCGGAGGCGGTGGTACTATAGGAACGGACACGATCACGCTTGAATGGTATAATTCGGCAAGCTCAGGAACAGTCGAGATAACAGGCGCTGGAGACTATACAGTAGACGGCATGACCTTAACATTTACATCAGGAACGGTTATGGAAGGCGACTCCTTTGTCGTTACTACCAATGGAGACAAAGCTCCCGCCATTCAACTCCCGTCGGACTGGCACTGGACCATTACATCTTTTTCCGATCAAATAAACAGAGATATTTCGGATGCAGGGCTTGCTGGACTTGCTGCTTCTGTTTCTGGTGACGCGCTTGTGCTTACGCCGACCGCCGGATATTCATACGGTTTTGCGGACGATAATTCCGGAATGTTGGCGGCTATTGGTATTAATACTTTTTTCAATGGCTCAGACTCCGGCAGTATATCTATTAATGATATGGTCAGCAATACCGATAATATAGCTGCGGCAAAGATAGGGAGTGATGGAGCCTTTGCGACTGGCGATAACAGTAATGCCCTTGATATTGCGGATGCCCAGTTTGAAGATGTTTCGATGCAGAAATGGACCTATTCAAGAGGATCGGAAGCTACCTCACAAAGCGTTTCATCAACCATGGAGGAATATTATTCCACGCTTGTAAGTTCTATAGGGATAAAATCACAGAGTATCACCAGAGAAAAAGAGTTTAAGGAATCACTGGTGGACAAGCTGATCGAGGTTCGCGAGAGTGTCTCGTCAGTTTCGCTGGACGAAGAAATGATTAAACTTTTGCAGTATCAGTACGCCTATCAGGGAGCTGCCCGGCTTCTGGCCTCTGCTAAAGAATCGCTGGACCAGTTGATGAACACTGTGGCAGCATAACAGGTGATTTCAAATGCGTATCTCTACAAACAGCCTTTATAATAATATTATAGGTTATCTGGACTCGCTTACAGAGCGTATGAACAGCGCAAATGAGGTGGTCGCGACTGGAAAACAAATTAATAAACCATCTGATGATCCGGTTGGATTGAATTCAGTATTGGGTCTTCGTTCCTCATTGGCAAACTTAAAACAGCTCTCAAGAAACATAGATACTGGCAAGACATGGCTTGACGGAGCAGAGTCTGCGCTGCAGGGTGTAAGCGACGTTGTTGTCAATACGAAATTATTGGCTATTTCTATGGCCACTGCTACGATCAGCGCAGATGAACGCAAAAACATGGCCGCTACTGTTGAAAATCTTCAGGAGCAATTGGCTGCCTTTGCCAACACCACAGTAAGCGGGAGATACATATTTGCGGGGTCAAAGTCCGATGTATCTCCGTTTGAAGTGGACGGTACTTATAGCGGAGACAATACCGCGTTCTCGGTAAAAATTTCCAAAAACACCAACGTGGAGGTGGGAAGAGACGGGGAGGCGGTGTTTGGTGTAAAAGACAGCAGTGATGATATTTTTAAGACACTTTCTGACCTAAAGACCGCCCTGGAAGGAAATGATGTCACCGGCATACAGGATCAGATGACCAGGTTGGACGATCATTTAAACTGCATAACCACACTTATCGCAGATACCGGCCAAAAGTCAGCCAGGTTTGACGCCCAGGGAAATATAATGGCTGATCTTGATTTGTCCTTTACGGAAAGGAAGTCCACCTTAGAGGATGCTGATATGATACAGGCAGTAATGGATTTGAAGCAGATAGAGAATTCCTATTCGGCGGCGCTTGCATCAGGGATGTCGATTATTAATTCTAAGAATATCATGGATTATTTTTAATAGATAGTGTCTGAACGAAAACGCGGATGACCCTTTTGTTGGGTTTCGCCCTTGCTGCAATTTCATTCATAA